>CAZKYZ010000669.1:0-1835 GCA_964557055.1 uncultured Desulfobacterales bacterium | reverse complement strand
AGATAGGACTGGCTGATGGCACTCCAGTTGGTTCCGGTACGGCTTTTCTCCACCCGATAGAGGAAAAACAGACAGGCCATGGTCAGCAGCAGAAAAAAGTAGTACTGATTCACTTTGCTGGTGACAAAAACGATTTTCGGAAGCCAGGGGAGATCAATGGCCGGCAGGGGTGGAATACCGATCAGCCCCGCATCTCCGCCGGTATAGGTCTGGCACACCCCGATGAGCGCCACAATGGCCATTCCCGAAAAAAGGCTGACCATGGAAAAATAGATGGCCCGTACCCTGACCAAAGGATAGCCCACCAGAACACCTGCCAGCATACCCGCAATTCCGCCTATGGGAATGGTAACCCATGGGGTAATCCCCAGGTATTTGGCCAGAATCGCCGAAACATAGGCGCCCACAGCCATAAAAGCGGCATGGGCGATTGAGATTTGGCCGGAAAGGGCGATGGTTCGAAGACTGCTCGCGGCAATAATATAGATCAGGGTGATGTTGAGCGTATGAAAATAATAGTGGGATTTGATCACAGCCGGCAGAAAAAACAGGCCGAGCAGAATGAAAGGTAGGGTCACTTTTTTTAAATTGATTCCATTCATTGGATTACACCAGCCTTACCTTATCGCGACCGAATAGCCCTTGAGGCCGAAAGAGCAGGAAAACAATAATGATCCCCAGGCCCACCAATTCGGTGGCATAGCCACTGACATAGAGCGGCAAAACCGCGTCAATTGCCCCCAGAACAAGGCCTCCCACCAGTACACCCCCAATGCTGCCGATACCGCCTAAGATCACGATCTCAATGGCTTTTACCAGCATCAGATCCCCCATATATGGGCTTAAGCTCAAGACCGCACCCATGAGGGAGCCGGCAACGCCGGCCAGTGCACAGCCGATGAATGTTGTCACGGCCGCGATCCGATGGGTCCGAATCCCCTGCAGGGCCGCGGCCTCCATATCCTGTGCTATGGCCAACATCTGAAGGCCCACCCGGGTCTTCTTGATGATGATCATGATGAGTGTCAGCAGCAACATGCCGATAATAAAGGTCGCAAGCCTTTCGCCGCTGATGGAAACATCCCCCAATTTTACGACCCCGCTGACAAAGCTCGGGATTCTCTTAATATAAGACCCCATGGTCACATTGATGCCGGCCGTCAGAATCACAATAAGGGCCAGGGTAATAACGATAATCCGATTCATGTCGGTAATAAAAGGCCTGAAACAGAATCTTTCCAGAAAAAGACCGAAAGCCCCCACGGAGATCGTAGAGGCCAAAAGAGCAAGCCATTGGTTCATTCCCACAACCACCGTTAGATGATAGCAAATATAACCACCCACCGTATAAATGGCGGCATGGCTAAAATTGAGAACGTCCAACACGCTCAATATGAGCGCGAAACCCATGGCCACCATAATGTACATGGAGGCGAGCATCAGTACGTTCACGCAGGTTTGAGCAATAAGCTGGGATCCCAGGACTACCCTCTTCGGATCAGGCGCCTTTTCATCTGCGGCAAATACAGGGGCCTTCCGTTAAAAATTTCCGAGTTATGGCGGGGAGAGAAAACCCTGCTCCCCGCCTGAAGCAACTGTTTATTGATCAACCGAAAATCTATTCAGTGTAAACATCCACCCATTTGACCCAGCTGACTTCTCCGTTTTTAAGCGCCTGAATGGGACAGGGATGGCATACGGTGTGGTTGATGCCGTAGGTTTTGAGGCCGCCCATTTTTCCAGGGCCGTAGACCGTGTCGATATTCTTCATTTTTTCCCAAGTGTTCTTCACGACCGTCGGATCCAGACTCTGTGCTTTTTCAATGGCCTGAACC
>CAZKYZ010000668.1:0-1848 GCA_964557055.1 uncultured Desulfobacterales bacterium | reverse complement strand
ACATCTTCAGCCACTCGTCTTCGGTGTAGGGGTTGAAGTTTTCAATACCCAGGCGCTCGGCCAGTTCGGCGGCAATAATGAGGTCCGATTTGCATTCCCCCAGCGGTTCCAGTGCACGGTTCATAAAGGTAAAATAGGGCCCCGACGGCCAGGGGCGGGTAAGGTCGGCCCGTTCCGCCGCGCTGGTCACCGGCAGGAGAAGGTCGGCATACCGGGCCTGGGCGGTCATGAAGAGTTCGTTGACCGCAAAGAATTCGAGTTTTTGCAGGGCCCGGGCGGCCTTGTTGCTGTTGCCGGTCTGGTTGAGATAGTTGTTGCACATGGACCACATCATCCGGATGTCGCTCGGATAGCCGCCTTTTTTCCCTTCCAGAATGGCGTCGAAGAGTTTGTTGATGTGCACCCGCTTGATGACCCGCATCCGGATGTCGAGGGTCCCCTTGACGTTGGGACCGTCGAGTTCAAAGGGGTTTTTGCCCGGCGGGATGGCCGACATGCGAAACATGTGTCCCACCGGGGTGCCCATCAGACCGCCGCAGGCGCTGCCGCCGGGCCGCCCGACATTTCCGGTCATGGCGCACAGAGTGGCCGCGCACCGGTTGTACTGCTCCCCCATGGCGCTGCGGGCCGGGCCCTGGCAGTCCATGAGCGCGGCGGGTTTCGTGCCCGCGTATTCCCGTGCCAGCTGTTCAATGGTTTCCGCCGGCACCGCCGAAATCTCCGCGGCCCAGGCCGGGGTTTTTTCCACGCCGTCTTCTTCGCCCAAAACATAGGCCCGGAACTTGTCGAAGCCGACGGTGTATTTGTCCAGGAAGGCCTGGTCGTGGAGATTTCCCCGGATCATGACATATGCCATGGCCACCATCACCGCGGTGTCGGTACCCGGGCGGATAGGGATCCACTGGTCGGCTACGGTGGCGGCCGTGTCGTGGTAGCGCGGGTCGACGGCAATGACCCGGGCGCCGTTTTCCCGGGCCCGGATCAGGTGATACATGGTGTTGGTGCCGGAAATCATGCGGGCGGGATCCCACCCCCACAAGATGATCAGTTTGGAATTGAGCATGTCCTCCCGGCTGTTTCCCACCATCACCGATCCATACTGGGTCAGGGATGCCCAGACCGCACCCTCCGAAGAGATGTTGCCGTAGTGGGTGACGCACCCGCCGAATTGATTGAGCAGCCGGGTGGCGGCCAGGCCGCCGTTGTGAAGGCCGGCCAGGTATCCGCCGCCGGTGGCCAGAAAAAGGCCTTCGTTGCCGTATGTTTCTTTGACCCGTTGAAGTTCCCCGGCCAGGGTGTCGAGGGCCTCATCCCAGGAGATCCGCTCGAACTTGCCTTCTCCCCGGGCGCCCACCCGCTTCTGGGGAAACATCAGCCGGTCCGGATGGTGGACATACTGGCGAAAGGCCCGGCACCGAAGACAGGTTCGGAGCTGGCCCGGTTCTTCGATGTCATCCCCTTCGATCCGGATGATCCGGTTGTCCCGGACATGCAGTTTCAAGGGGCAACGGCCACCACAGTCAAAGGTGGAGGTGGTCCGAACGATTTTCACACGGCTGTCACCGGCGGTGCTGGGCATGGTTTCCTCCTGGCACAACGGAAGGTGGAAAGAAAACAGATTTTGTTTTTAACGGAAGACGGGTCGAACACACACAAAATGCATTATACCACAATTTCCTTGACCCGTCCGACCTGGCCATCCTGGAGGCGTACCTTGATGCCGTGTGGGTTGGTGGAAGATTTGGTAAACAGTTCCTTGACGACCCCATCGGTGAGCCGTCCTGTCCTCTGATCCTTTTTCAATACGATGCGGACCGGCAGGCCAGGCTGGATGTTTTTACGTTGGGT
>CAZKYZ010000667.1:0-1849 GCA_964557055.1 uncultured Desulfobacterales bacterium | reverse complement strand
GAGAAAAGATCGGCCAGGTTTGGAGAACGTTCAAAATTAAGTTCGATTAAGGAACAACCATGGCGTTTGGCAAGGTCGCGAACCAGCCATGTTTTTCCGACCTGCCGTGCTCCCCTGATAACAACAGGTTTCCGGTTGGGTTGCTGCAACCACTTATCAAGCTCTTTCGATGCGAATCGAATCACGGTGCGCATGTCTCCTTCAAAACGCCTTAATAAGCATCATGCCATTATAATATTCAATTTGTTGTAAAACAACGCGTTGTTTTTGTCAATATTAATCAAAACAACGTGTTGTTTTGGATCGTTCGAGCCAGAGTTTGGGTAAAAATATTGACAAATGCCATGTATTATCGTCAGTATTGCCACATTTTGGCGGCAGAATAAATGGAATAGAAAATGGATAAGAACAGGAGACAACATGGAAAACAAGGTAATCATCACGGCAGCGCTTTCGGGAGCGGGGACATTTAAAAACAACAATCCGGCCGTGCCATACGCACCGGCGGAGTTTGCCGACGAAGCGGCCAAGGCGTATAAAGCCGGTGCTGCCATGGTGCATATTCACGCCAAACAGGATGACGGTATGGCAACCCACGACATAGACCGGATCCGGACGACATACGATGCGATACGCCAAAAGACTCCCGAGCTGATCGTCAATCTCAGCAGCGCTGTGGGTGCCGGGAAAACCCCGGAAGAGCGAATCGCCCAGATTATCGCCATCAAGCCGGAAATGGCATCTTTAAACACCAACACCATGAACTTCAGTTTCATCGACCGCAAAACCGGCATGATCATGCTTGACTATGTTTTCGAAAACACTTTCACCATGCTTCAGGACTTCGGCAGGACGATGGAAGAGAACCGGGTGAAGCCGGAAGTCGAGGTTTATGACATCGGTGGCCTGGACAATTTTTTACTCATCGCAAAACAAGGGATGTTCAGTGATCCCGTAAACTTCAACTTCGTTTGGGGGGTTACCGGCGGGCAGCGGTTCCGGCCCGATGCCTTTGTCACCCTGGCCCACGCTCTCCCACCGGGATCAAATTTCACCACCTGCGGGGTGGGCAGGGATGAATTTCCCTGCATCATGCAGTCATGCCTTATGGGCGGGCACATGCGCGTCGGCCTGGAGGACAATGTGAGGCTTCCCAATGGCGAGCTCGCCAAAGGGAATTACGAACTGGTGGAGGTCGCCGTGAAAGTGGCCCAGGCCATGGGAAGGGAGCCGACTACACCGGATGAGGCAAGAAAAATCATGGGGATAGCAAAATAGTCGAATAATCAGAGAGGTTTCTGTTCCAGGCCTGTCATTCCAGCGAAAGCCGGGATCAAGATTCGTCACTTCAATACTTCCGGTGCTCCGGATATTCTTAACGCTCTGCCGATTATCTGGACATCCGGAAGGTGCTGACCAAATCATCGCAGTCCTTGACATTCTAAGGTTTCTGGCTTACTTTCGATCAACACATCGTTCTTTTACATAGAATTTCAAATACCACGCGTAGTTTCACCAGCCATGGCTGCAAGAGGCAGTGCCTTTCCGGTACGGTTTCGGCGCCGGGTACCATGTCATACAATGGGGGCGAAACGGCTTCGACGGGGATAATGAAGTTCCGGCTGCATACCGAGCATTCCTGTCCGCTCGTTAATCCGATGGGAAACTAAACATAATCGCAGACGATTATAACTACGCTGTAGCAGCATAAGCTACCGTCCTGCCGGGAAGGGCCTGCGGTCCTGGTAAGGGCGTCGACTAGCAGGAAAGCTGATTCTGATTGCCTGTTGCGGAAATCGGTTAAATTTATACAGGATAAGCCCAAAAGAATCCGGTCCGGAGGAGACTG
>CAZKYZ010000666.1:0-1854 GCA_964557055.1 uncultured Desulfobacterales bacterium | reverse complement strand
CACATAGCGGACGGAATAAACAAATTTATGAAAATGCTTTTCACCATAATTGCTGTGGCATACACCCAGTTGCCCCACGATCTTATTCCGGATTACCTTCTGGGGCTGGGATGGTTGGACGATTTAATCCTGGTGGGATTGGTCTGGTACTTTTTCTTTTCACCAAAGAGCCGTTATAGCCGTGGCAGGGGTGATCATCGGTCCGGCGACGATACCCGCACAAAAACGGAAGACGGGCCTGAAAGGGGCAAACAGGAGGAAGCTGTCGGAAAGGACGCCTATCAGATTTTGGGAGTTTCCCGAAACGCAACTGTGACTGAAATCAAAAAACAGTACAAAATCCTGGCATCAAAATACCACCCGGACAAAGTGGCGCATCTCGGCACAGAATTTCAGCAGTTGGGGGAACAGAAATTTAAAGAAATTCAGGAGGCGTATCAAACGATTATCAATTCCCGTTGAGCGCTGCCCGAATAGAAATTGGCGATTTTACGAATGGATTGTTCACGATTTTGAATCTTAATATTTATTAATATTACTTATGGTTATGCAATTTTACCGGTAAATTGAAAAATGGGTTCAAAAATGTGAACTTATGTGAAAGTGGATATTTCTTAATATTACTTATGGTTATATATTTCGGCAGATTTTTGTTCACGATTGTAAACCCTTTTGGATCCATTTTGGCCTTGCTGCAACCGAATACATTCTTCACGGTTGATACTGAAAAATTTTCTTTTCTCATAATAACGTATTGTTAGATGCCTTAATTCAATATTTTTTGATATTGGCAAGCACTTTGCAGTACACAATGTCACCTGATAATTTCAATCTTTTTTCTCCTTAACGGCTTTCGGTTACCTGACCGAGGCCGTTTTGTTTTTGGGGCTCATACGTTCGTATCACCGTAGCCGCTTTTGACGGCAAAAGAGCGAAAACGTCTCGCCTCCTCCGTATTGCCCAGGGCTGCATATATCCGGCTGATCCGGTCGTAGTATACGGCCGCGTTATCCGGAAGATCCTGAGCCAGGGATAAAAAGTTTTCCAGGACTTCCGTTGTGTGGATCTTTTCCGCAAAACAAAGCTCGGCATATTTATGTCGTATCAGCGGATCGACTTTCGTCCGGCAGCTGCTGCATTGCGCCATGATCTGTTTGTAGAGTGATCTGGCACCTGCTTTTTCGCCCAGGGCTTCATATGTTTTTGCCAGTTCAACAGCAACGGTTTCGTTCCACCCGAACCGATCCAACACGCCCCGATAATAATCCCCGGCTCGATCATAGCTGCCGGCCTGGTAGAGAGTTTCGCCCTGCAGCAGCACAACTGCAATGGATTCCTGCAACTCCGGCGGAATGGATGCCAGCAGTTCATCGGCTTTCGAAAAGGTCTTTTTTTCCCAGTATACTTCACAAAGAAGCCGGTAGGCCGGCAAGACATCCGGGTGCTGCTCCAGAAAGGGTACCAACAGTTCCTCCGCCGCCTCCGCCCTCCTAAGATTCAGGTATGCCGTGGCCAATTCCATTGGGATATAGCTCTTTTCTCCGGCCTTTCGGGTCATGGCCTTCTCCAGGTAATTGCCGGCCGTTTCGAAATCACCACGATTTAAGGCGATGTATCCGATTTTGAAATCTTCCCCATAATTCAGATAGGCTTCCTCTATTTTTTCCGGCAAAGTGCTGCAAAGCGCAAGGAAGTATTCCTTTTCAGATTCTCGTCCCGGCTCCAGCAGTTCGTTATCGACTTCCATCTCGAAGTCGGTTTCCGGTTCTATTTCATCAGCCGCTCTTGGTTTCTGCGTTTCCATCTCCTGCAGTTTCTTTAGCAGTTCCTGTTTTAGATGAGCATCCGCACATA
>CAZKYZ010000665.1:0-1855 GCA_964557055.1 uncultured Desulfobacterales bacterium | reverse complement strand
CCAGCGGAATAACAAACAATGTATTGCCGGAAGCGTATCCGACATGTACTTCACCCGGAGAAATGCTCTTGAGTACATACCCACCGGGTTCGATGATTTCAGAAACCTCGTATTCAAGGCCGTTGATGATGGCCAGCCGTTTGTTGCCGATTTCAAGATAGCCTGAATATATCAGGTTTTTGCCGGTCGCAAGCGGCGTCCTGGTAATATCGTCTTCGTTTGATGTTTCCATGGCTTGTGGCAGAAAAGGATCTTTGCCCCAGGTTTCGACGGCTTTTTTCAAAATAATTTTGTGGTTGTTTTCTTTGGTTTTCGAAGGCAGTTTTTGTGAAAGGCCTGCAAGAAACTGCGGCATGTCACTTGAACCAAGCGAGGTTGTCCCTGCGGCCTCACCCGCCGGTACGATATCCTCCTCCGTAGCCGCGAAAAAAAATTCGTAAGCTCCGTAAACAACGACGATTGCCATGACGATCAGGATTATTTTTTCCCGTTTGGACATGTCTGTTATAGAACTTTCCTGTTTCGAGTCGTCGACAGTTATGATGATTGCTTTTCAGCAATCCTAAATATTACTTCCATTGATTTTTTGTTCGTGCCCGTTTCCAAATGCACGCGTTCTACCTGTTGTATGTAGGGCGATCTGACCAGGTCCAGCAAAAAATCGCGAAAATTAAGAAATGCCCCGCTTACTCTTACCGAGATCTTCATTCCAGGGGTTGATCCCGAAGGGGTTGAAAAGTCCGGTGTAAATGAATCCATGGCAAGACCGGTTTTTCCGGCAAGTGATTCCAGATCGCCGGACAAGGCAATCACTCCGCCGCGGGCAATCGGTTTCAGCTCGGGAAGTGTCAGCTCGCCGGGATCAGCCGCCGAAATTCTTCCGAGAAGGCTTTTGAAAAGAGGGGCCAGTAAAGCCTGGTCCTGCAGGTCCGACTGGGCTTTGGAATAGGCTGCATCCAGCTCTTGCATCAACGTTCGGTTTGGAACGATGGTAATCAGGTAGAACAACAAAATGACGCCGCCGCAGATGATCGCGATGGAAAAAGTTTGTTTTTGAGCGGTTAAACCTGCCGGCATGTGAATTATGATTCCTGTAATAGGCCGAAGCGAACGGAGAACAAGAGGAGTTCACCCTGGCCTGAGTTTTTTAGTAGTTTTTCGGATAGTTCCGGCTTATCAAAAAGGGGCAGTGTCGTCAGTTTTTCCAGGTAAGAGGCTAACGTCGTTTCCCGTTCCAGCTGATTCCCGGATATGACACCTTTCAGGAAAAGAACCGGAGGCATGGCAGGCTTGCCTTTTTCCGGGGAAATGCCGTTTTGGACATCGATGGATATCAACTTGATTTCCGGCGGTGTCGTTCGACTGACTTCCCCGATGGCCACAAGAGACCGGTATTTTTCGGCAAAGTTGGAAAGCTTTTTGTCGTTTTGAATTACCTTGGCCACCATCTGGACGATAATATTCTGGTTGGCGAAGGGAGCATTTTTATCGATTTCCCTCAGAACAGATTCATTGCGGATTGTTTTTTTTGTAATAACCGTATTCTGCCACAAGTAGAAACCGAAACAGACCACCATCAGGGCGGCTGAAACCGCCACCACGATTTTATTGATTTTCTGGAATTTGGCGTTTTGCTGCCGGTCTTTGTTGGTATAGATGAAGTTCGGGGTAATTTCGTTGCTGGAAAGCGCCATTCCGATCGCTGGCGCCAAGGCATCTTTTTCGGAGACTGTTTTGGGACGCCTCACAATCGATGAGACTGACGCTCCTTTCGAAAACGGGTCGATTGCTTCGGTGGGCAGACCCAGCTGTTCGCCGATATGATCGACGAGTCTGCCGTGGGAGGCGGTTTTGC
>CAZKYZ010000664.1:0-1856 GCA_964557055.1 uncultured Desulfobacterales bacterium | reverse complement strand
GTCTAAAATCCTCCCTGACAGGAGGATCAGGATAATCGATCCAAACTGCCCCGCACTCCTCCCATGCGCTTTTCCTGGGTCCCACATCGCTCAGGTCGATCTCCTGGAATCCAAGTGAATCAGCAAGCGATGTCTCCGCCAAAGCACTGAAAATTGGCCCACCGCTTATTTTTAACCGTTTATGGAAAGAGACCGGCATTCAGCAAGCGATAAAGCATCTACTCCAAGATCGACGATTTGAGTTTGATGTTGAGCGCGCCATTTTTCTTACGGTATTGCACAGGTTGATGGTGTCGGGGTCCGATCGCTTTTGTGAAAAATGGCGACGGGATTATCTTCTTGAAGGCACTGAAGATTTGGATCTGCATCATCTTTACCGAGCGATGACGTTTTTAGGCGAAGAATGCAACGATCAAAAAGATGCGACACCTTTTGCTCCAAGATGTAACAAGGATTTAATCGAAGAGATGCTCTTCAAACACCGTCGCGACCTGTTCTCTGAGTTGGAGATGGTTTTTTTTGATACCACCTCTATTTACTTTGAAGGGTGTGGGGGCGAAAGCATCGGGCAAAAAGGGTTTAGCAAGGATCACCGACCTGATTTAAACCAGATGGTGGTTGGCGCCATCATCGACGATACAGGCAAACCGATTTGCTGTGAGATGTGGCCCGGCAATATTACGGATGTCAAAACCTTGATTCCGGTCATAGACAGAGTTCGCAGGCGTTTTGGCATCAGGCGATTTTGCGTTGTTGCCGATCGGGGGATGATCAGCAAAAACACGATCAATGAACTTGAGAATCGTAAAATCGGCTACATCTTGGGTACGCGGATGCGGCGCGTCAATGCAATCAAACTCGATGTTCTGTCCCGGGGCGGCAGATACAAAAATGTTTACCCTGAGGGTATTATCGCAAAGGACCCGGCTCCTTTGAAAGTTAAACAGGTGCATTACAACGAAAAGCGCTACATCGTTTGCCTAAACACTCGTCAGGCTCGAAAAGATGAAAAGGATCGAGAAGCCATCATTGTTTCGTTAAAAGAGCAGTTAAAAAAGGGTCCGAAAAGCCTGGTCGGCAACAAAGGATATCGCAAGTATTTGAAGATCGACAAAGACAGCGCCAGAATCGACATGGACAAAGTCAAATACGAATCCAGATTTGATGGCAAATGGGTTCTGACAACCAACATGGACATGGCGGCGGACAAGGCGGCGCTCAAATACAAAGAACTATGGCAAGTGGAACGAGTGTTCCGAGATGTCAAATCAATGTTTGAAACACGGCCCATATATCATCAGCGCAATGAGAATATCAGGGGCCATGTGTTTTGCAGCTTTCTGGCGTTAGTACTCAGGAAAGAACTTGATCGACGATTGAATCAAGCCGGTCATGTGTTTGAGTGGTCAGATATCAAACAGGATCTCAAGGCGCTCCAGCAAGTAACCATTGAAGAGGATGAAAAGTGCTATGCCATCCGCAGTGAATGCAACGGCGACTGTGGGAATATTTTCCAGGCAGTAAAAGTAGCGCTTCCGCCAACGATCCGAGAAGTTATCTGAATGTTGATTATAGCCCGCGGTAGTGCCAAGAGATTTTATGTATATAGTAATACGCTGTTTTTATTAGAAATTAAAAATCAAACTGTCAAAGATCAGTAAGAAGCTCCAGTTAGCACCGTTGTGACCGTATCTGTCACAACCCCGTGTTATAACGGTCTCATAACCAAAAAAAGGAGGCCGCTATGACCGAATTTACAATCACTGAGGATTTTCCAAAATCTGAAATCGAATTTGATCTACGTTTTTCAAAGCCAGAAGCCTGTTTCGACTATCTGTTCAAACAAAAATGGCCCG
>CAZKYZ010000663.1:0-1858 GCA_964557055.1 uncultured Desulfobacterales bacterium | reverse complement strand
CGCCGTCCACGGCGCCGTTCTTGCTCCTGCCGGACCCCAGGGTGTTGCCGAAAACGATGTGGGAAACATCCTCGCCTTTGATCATTAAATCCGAGCCGCAGATGGCGTAGGATTCGGGGTTGTACTGTGTCCTTCCGGTAAGCGTGCTTAACTTTGCCGGCCGGGATAGTTTACTATGGCGCCATCCAACCACAAACAATAGGAGGATGGCCCATGTGCAGAACAACCCTCACACCCGACCCCGCATTGGACAGCGTCAAAGGACAATTCGACCAGTGGCGCCACGATCGCGGCAACCCGCGCGAATCGATTCCACAGCACCTGTGGCAGGCTGCTGCCCAACTGTGCGACACATGGTCGATTTCGAAGGTGGCACAAAGCCTGAGGCTTTCTTACACCGAACTTAAAAAACGCGTGTCACCCCCAAAGAACGACCCGGTACCCCGATTTATTCCGCTGAACATTGGCACTGTCTCCAGCCAATGGCATATCGAATGCCATCGCCCCGATGGCGCCAGGCTCGGTTTGTCGGGCGGCGGCCAACTGCCGGATATCGAAAATATGCTCGCACGGTTTCTGTCATGATCCAGGTGACCGCCCATATGCATATTTGGCTGGCCGTCGATCCGGTGGACTTTCGCAAAGGCATCGACGGACTGGCAGCCGTCTGCCGTCAAATCCTTCACGCCGATCCCTTTTCAGGCACCCTGTTTGTCTTTACCAACAAATCCCGTACGGCCCTTAGGGTGCTGGTCTATGACGGCCAAGGATTTTGGCTCTGCCACAAACGGCTGTCCAAAGGACGCTTTCATTGGCGCTTTGGATCGACCAGCCCGATCTGTACCCTCGACGCCCGGCAGTTGCAACAGCTCTTATGGAATATCGATCCACTGAAAACGGCCTCGCAATATTTTCGCCCGATTTTGTCCGAAAGGGCTGATCACAAGCAAAATTATCTGCTATAGAATCTGCAACCGTCACTGAAAGGAGGTCTAATTGCAGATTTGCGGCAGAGATTTCAGCCCCACAGAGCTTGACTGGATCCGGCATCAGGTCAAAAACCGACCCGATCTGAACCGGGCGCAATTATCACGCCTGTTTTGCAGTCATACCGGGTGGGTAAAGCCCGACGGCGGCCTGAAACAGATGAGCTGCCGGGTGGCGATGCTTCGCCTCGAGCGTGCCGGGCTCATCGGTCTGCCGGCGCCCACGACAAAGCCCGTTACGGTCAAAAAGATCCCACGTACCACCCGGGGGCAACCCCAAGCCGATATCCATTATACAGCCGGCCGGGTGGATCTTGCCATCGAACCGGTGGACCGCAAAAACTCCGGGCTGTGGAACGAGATGATCGACCGCTACCATTATCTGGGCTACCGCCGGATGGGCGGTGCCCAGATGCGACTGTTTGTCCATGCAGCGGGTGAACTGGTGGCCCTTTTGGGATTCTCCGGTGCTGCCTGGCGCGTGGCACCGCGCGATACGATGATCGGCTGGACCGAGTCCCAGCGTAAATGCCATCTTCACCG
This sequence comes from uncultured Desulfobacterales bacterium, assembly GCA_964557055.1. GTDB lineage: Bacteria > Desulfobacterota > Desulfobacteria > Desulfobacterales > CAZKYZ01 > CAZKYZ01. The sequence goes on along the minus strand of CAZKYZ010000663.1, from coordinate 329 downwards.
CGTGGTGGACAACAGCCGCTTTTTGATGCTGCCCTGGGTGCACGCCAAAAACATGGCCTCGCGCATCTTAGCGACCGTTGCCCGCAAACTTCCCGACTACTGGCAGCAGCGCTACAACTACCGGCCGCTGTTGCTCGAAACGTTCGTTGAAAAGCAGCGCTTTTACGGCACCTGCTACAAGGCCGCCAACTGGACCTGCGTTGGCCAGACAAAGGGCCGCGGCAAATGGGACCGCAAAAAAGCTTGCGACAAACCGGTCAAAACTATCTGGCTGTATCCGCTGGATCGAAGGTTCAAGGAGCGGCTATGCCAGTAAAGAACCAAAAACG
>CAZKYZ010000662.1:0-1859 GCA_964557055.1 uncultured Desulfobacterales bacterium | reverse complement strand
TCTTATCGAAAATAACCAGAAGGCATACGTGGCCAAAGACTTCCCCGGTGCCACCGGGGACACGACTCCGCCCAAAGAGGTTTTTCTGGGGCAATAATCATCTGGACATTGACTGACGAAACCCCCGTTTTGCAGAAGCAGAGCGGGGGCTTTTTTTTCGCAGCGCCAATTGAACAGCAAACAGTGAGTCGTGAACAGTTCGTAAGGAAGAAAAGACAGCATGGGAAACAACCAGAACGAACACCTTGTCATTGCAAAGCGCTGCGAAGAATACGATCGCACCCGAATCCAACAGATCGTCTCCGAGGGGATGGCACAGCTCGGTTACCACCCAAAGGGAAAAATTCTGGTCAAGCCCAATGTGGTTTTTGCCAACGAACCCGCCATATTCGGAAACACGGCACATACCCCGGCGCCGTTTGTGGGTGCAGCCTTGAAAGCAATCCTGGCGCACCCGGAGGTGACCCGTGTCGATGTGGGCGAAAACTGTGCCGTCGGCCTTCCCACCCGGGGCTGCTATAAGTACGCCGGCTACTACGATGAAATCGAAGCCGTTCGAAAGGCCGCCCCGCGTCCTCTTGACATTTTCTGCATGGATGAAGAACTTAGGGATCCGGTTTTCGTAGGTGGGAAAGTTCACGACACGCTGCGCATATCCAGAAAAATGGCCCGTGCGGACAGCCTGGTTTACCTGCCCAAATTGAAATGCCACTGTGTCAGCAACATGACCGGGGCTGTAAAACTGAACATCGGCATCTGTTCCGATGACGAACGCTCCATCCGCCATGATTTTCTTCTGAACGAAAAAATTGTCGATCTTTTGGCGGTCGGCTATCCAGATCTGGTTATCATGGATGCTATTGATGTGGGGGTGGGCAATGAGGCCTTTCCCTCCATCCGAAAACTGGGACTTATCCTCATGGGAACCAACCCCCTGGCGCTCGACCTTGTGGGGGCCAGGCTTCTTGGCTACGCCATAGAAGATGTGCCCTACCTGAAAGCAGCTGTCGAACGGGGTTATGCACCATCAGACATAGGGGCTGTTTCCATCGGGGGAGATCTCGAAAGCCTGGCCGAAATCGATGCAGCCGCCAAACGCATTCTACCCTATGACGAAGAATTTTATCGCTGGCAGGACGTGGAACGGGAACTGCAACGACTCAAGTCTCCCATGAAATTCTACTGGGGACCCTACCGCCACGGTAAAGGGGAAAAATGCCTCACCGGGTGTGTGATGGGGCTTAAAATGTTCCTGGGGGCGATGGAAAAATTTTCCGGCCCGACTTCCTTCGCCACCGCAAAACCGGTTTCTTTTGTAATTGGAAAATACGACGGCATGATCGATGCCCGGGGTGCCGATGTTTTCCTGCTGGGCAGCTGTGCCAAAGCGGATATCACCAATGCCAAAAAGGTAGTGCACATCGACAAATGCTTCACCACCGCCGGAGACATGAACATATCCATTGCGCATCGATTGGGAATGAAAGCCCCGACCCGCAGTTTCCGCTTCATGCGGGAACACATCCGAGATACCGCCCAGGCCTCTTTCCGAAAAACGGTCAGCGGGCGATACGCGCAGGATATCGGCCATTTTATCACCAAAGGGCTGATCAGACGCGTTTGATGGATAGTATCCTGCTACTCTCCGGTGAACAGTTTTTTGTACTGCCCGTACCCTTCCTTCTCCAGGTCTTTTTCAGGAATAAACCGCAAGGAAGCCGAATTGATGCAGTAACGCAGTCCGGTGGGTTCCGGCCCATCGTTGAAAAGATGTCCGAGGTGGGAGTCGCCGTGTGTGCTGCGCACAAAACTCATGAATCTTTTCACATCCAGGCTGTCCCGGATATGGGCATCCCGGC
>CAZKYZ010000661.1:0-1861 GCA_964557055.1 uncultured Desulfobacterales bacterium | reverse complement strand
TCATCAGACAATCTTATGATGACAGGCTCAGCACCATCCTGATCGATTGTCAAACGCAAAGAATCCATATATTCTCCCGATGCTATTTCTGTGACACCCTGGGCGATTTTTTTTACGGAATCGGCTGTAATAACGGGGCTTATCAGGTCCTCGTATTTGATACGCCTGTTTTGCAGGGGAATTTGCAGCTTCAATTCCCCCCGCAAAACCATTGTCCCCCTTGGCTGGTTGGTGACGACATAGGCTCCTTGTCCAACAAGGTCTTTTCTGATCGGCAAATCAAAATATCCGCACGAGTCTAATGGTATCTCCGTTTTTTCTTTTTTGGAAACAGGATGAATCGTAATGTCACTGCTTTTGACTCCCGGGGTGTCGCTAAAAAGACGCAAATAAACGGGCTGATCCCGGGGTAGTTTTTTCGAGATTGTTTCCTGCAGCTGAAATAGACCGTCATAGGGCAGTTTGGCGGATTCCCCGCTGTCGTCGGCAAAAACGATCAACGCAAAAAAAGCGAATAGCGCCGAAACGATAAGGCCGATAAAAATTCGGGTACGTATATTCATTTTTTTAGACCGCCTTATATTCCTTCAACGCTTTTCCCGGCGATGGCCGCGGTCAGCATCCTGCCCGCCTGCCATCGGGCTGGATAGATTCGATCTGGATAAGCCCGAAACGCACACCCGCTAAACCATTCCTTATTGAGGTTTATGCGCCCAGATTTCGTCCATCTTTGCGAAAAAGGCTTTTTGATTGTTATAGTCGTGTAAAATATGCAAGGCACCTTCCTGCTGCAACTGTGCTTCGTTGTTATAGAATCCGATGCCAATGAAATGATACCCCAATTGCGCTGATGCTTTAAGATCCCACACACCGTCGCCAACATAGGTAACCGTCTCGAATTCGATTACGCCCCAAAAATCAAGTGCCCTTGTATAGGCCATATCCATGATTTCTTCCCGCCGATGCGAATCATCGGACGAAGCCATCGGAAAATCCTCCAGATCGAACCCGGCTGTTGACAACTTGAGATACGCCGAATCTTTCCAACAGCCTGTGGCGATGGCAACGCCGCAGGTCTTCATTTCCCTGAGGGAACGGAAAAGATCAAGTGCACCGGGGATCGGCGCAAAGTTTTCCCGGTTTGTACGGGCCTGTGATTGAAGCAGTTCGAGGCTTTTTTGCTTAATACCGGCTATTTCTATTTTGGTTGCCGGTCTGTTGAAATTTCTTGCCACCACTTCAGAGATGATGCCTTCATCCGTTACATATTTATAATCGGTCCAATCGCTTTCCATATTTTCGATACCCAGGACACGACGAATGGCACCCGCGAAACAGTGTATGTCCAATGTATTGGATGTTAGTAAAGTGCCATCTAAATCAAACATGATCAGATGCATGCAGGCGCCTTTCATTATAAATAAAATACCATTCAATCGTTCTGTTTTCGAGTTTGAAATAGTGAAAAATATAGAAGGCTGTCAGGATCAGCAGCAGGATAAAGAGCGCAAAAAAAGGCAGGATATGAAGGAAAAGAAACAGGACCAGAAACAACAGGGAGCAGAAGGTTACGAAAAGCGTCACGATGAGATGTACGAGCCGCTCATGCTGCAGGAAACCGATCTGCAGGAGATGGTAGGCCAGAAAGTCTTCGTCAGCGCGCCCCTCTTCGAGAAACGCCAAATGTGCTTTGATCAGTTCCGACACCCCTCTCATACCCCTCCTCCCAAGGTCTTTTTAATAGATAGGTCTCAACACTTAACAGGCAGGCTTTTTGCCCTATCGCTTTGATTTGCTTTATCCGTTTTCTATCCGGGCCTTACGAAACCCTAACGTTGCAAAAGTCGGAGAGCTTCAGAGC
>CAZKYZ010000660.1:0-1862 GCA_964557055.1 uncultured Desulfobacterales bacterium | reverse complement strand
TCCTCATCGACATCGCCAAGGGAAACCGTCAGGATATCGTCGATCTGATCTACGGTATCATGGATGGTAATGATCCGGATTTGGGCAGCCTTTCCAAGGAAATGCAGGATTTTGCCAAGACCACCCATGTCATCCTGGGCAAATCCCTCTACTCTGATTCCTGGCTCGACGTCTAAGATCCGAACTTATTATCGACAAAAAAGCCCCTCTGAAACAGAGGGGCTTTTTTTATGTTTTTATGATTTAAGGAGAAGCTTTCATGAAACACACCATACTGCAGACAACCCTTGCCGGCAGCCTGCCCAAGCCGTCCTGGCTCGCCGAACCGCTCAAATTGTGGGCGCCATGGAGACTTGAAGGCAAAGCCCTGGAAGAGGGCCAGCAGGACGCGGTGCGACTGGTTCTGCGGGATCAGGAAAAAGCCGGTATCGACATCGTCTGCGACGGCGAACAGACCCGCCGGCATTTCGTGACGACCTTTATCGAGCGACTGGCGGGTATCGATTTCGAGAAATCCCGAACCATGCGCATCCGCGACAGATATGATGCCGAGGTTCCGGTCGTCACCGGTCCGGTGCTGCGCAAAGCCCCCATCTACGTCAGGGATGCCCGCTTCCTTCGCGCTGAAACCGATTGCCCGGTGAAATACACGCTACCCGGTCCCATGACCATGGTCGACACGCTCTATGACGATTATTACCACAGCCGTGAAAAACTGGCCTGGGAGTTCGCCGGGATTCTGAATCAGGAAGCGCGTGAAATTGCCGACGCCGGTGTTGACGTCATCCAGTTCGATGAACCGGCTTTTAATGTGTTCTTCGACGAAGTTCGCGACTGGGGAATCAAGACGCTCGAACGCGCCGCACAGAATCTGCCCTGCAAAACAGCGGTGCACATCTGTTACGGGTACGGCATCAAGCAAAACACCGATTGGAAAGCGACGCTCGGATCGGAGTGGCGCCAGTACGAAAATACTTTTCCGCTCCTGCAGGCATCCGGCATCGACCAGGTTTCCCTGGAATGCCATAACGCCAAAGTTCCCATGGCGCTCATCGATCTCCTGAAAGGCAAGGATGTGCTTGTGGGTGCTATCGATGTGACCACGAACCGGATTGAAACGCCCGCAGAAGTTGCCGCCACCATCCGGGAAGCGCTGGCCTACGTGACACCGGAAAAACTGTATCCCTGCACCAACTGCGGTATGGTGCCGCTTTCCCGTAAAGTGGCGCTCGGCAAGCTCAAAGCGCTTACCGCCGGAGCGGCAATCGTAAGGAGCGAACTGGCATAAATTCGTTCTACGAATTTATCGCCCCTTCCGAAAGCGCTCCATAAAGGCCACGGCGGTCTGGGCGTAGAGCTCCGGATAATGTTCGAAGATATTGTGGCCGCACTTGGGAAAAATTGCCAATTCGCCCCTAGAGAGATGGCGAAAAAATGCAAGCCCCTGCTCAGCCTCGAAAAAGTGCCCCCTGTCCGGGTACATCACCAGACTCGGGCACGAAACCTTCCGGAGTTCAGGCCGCAGATCAAACATGCCGCGGCCGTAGCTTCCCCCGTACCGGCTGCAGAGGGCGTAAAACGGCTCGGCTTGTTCACGGCCATGCCAATAGGCGTATTTATCCTGGATGTGGGCGGGAAGATCATTGAAGGTCGGGGGAAATTTCCGGCGGTTGAAAGCTTCCATGCTTATTTCGCTGAAACAAAAAGTGCTGGCGGTTGTCAAGGTCATAATCCGATCCGGGTATGTTACAGCATAGTCGACCCCCACCACACCGCCTTCGCACTGCCCGATGATGTGACAGGTTTCAACGCCCAGATAATCCAACAGTTCCGCCATGGCAGTCACCGCCGCATCCCTGAAT
>CAZKYZ010000659.1:0-1874 GCA_964557055.1 uncultured Desulfobacterales bacterium | reverse complement strand
GCAAATAGCGGCACGTCGCGAGAAAATAAAAAGTGGTTTCCAGGTTCCAACTATTGTTTCCATCGAAGTGACCCTCACCGTGCTTGTGGAAGCCCTTAGGGCGGGAAAAATCCTTGTTGCTCCATCCACTGTGGCGGCACGCCTTAACGCGCAAGGAATGACAATCAGCGTCGATGAGGTGGAACAGATATTTTCCCAATATGGCCTGGATGCAGAAAAAAAATGGGTCTATCCGGAATTCCCAACAGGTTAAACATCCAAAATCACTGGTTGTTTTCTTTATTTATTATCTCCAGCCGTGCATGCTGTAAGGCAAAGGGCGAAGCCCTGCGTTACTGCATGCATGGCAATGAAAACGTTAGAAACTGCATCTTGAAACAATGATGCAAATGTCATAGGCTCCATCCTTTTTTCAACGAGACCACCACATCTCAATACAAAAGGAGGAACCTATGACGGTTAACAAGTTTATCAGAAAGCTATTAAACTTAAAAGAGTTGGTTGTTTGCGGTTTTGATTTCAATGAGCGTAAAAGACAGCTTCTGATTATCGTTAAACCTTATAAAAACGGATGCCGATGCCCTGAATGTGATCGTCGTTGCAAAATCAAACATCAAAGCAATCTTTATCGGCTGTGGCGCGATTTGCCCGTTTATGGATGTCAGGTTGAGCTGTGTTATCGACCCCGAGAGATTTTGTGCCCCACCCATGGCCGGATTCAAGAAAATATCCCCTGGGCGGATAATTATTCACGAATCACTTACCGCTTCGAATTTGCGATGCTTGTATACTGCCAAATCATGACCCAAAAAGCCGCGGCCATGTTGCTGCATATCGCCGCCTCCACACTGTCGGATATGCTGCATCGCGCGGTTGCTCGCGCCAGGCAAAACCATCGCATCAGAGACCTGAAAACAATCGGTATTGACGAAATCTCTTACTGCAAAGGTCATAAATACGCCACTATCGTCTATGATCTGAAAAAAGCTCGCGTTGTTTGGGTCGGCAAAGGCAAAGGCCGTGAAACCATCGATCAATTCTTTGATCAGGCGCTCAGTGATTACCAAAAACGCCACATCCGATGGGCGAGCTGTGATATGAGCCAAGCTTACATCTCCGCCATCGAATACCATTGCCCAAATGTCACCTTGGTGTTGGACCGTTTTCATATTGTCAAAGCGCTCAATGAAGCCGTCGATGAGGTGCGTAAACAACAGTGGCGTCAGGCGGCTGCCGATGAGCGTAAAGCCCTCAAAGGATTACGATGGTTGCTGTATAAACATTCCTCCAAAAGAAATAGATATGATACGCGCATGCTCAATGCACTTAAAAAAGGCAATCGCCGCATACACCGTGCCTGGGTGCTCAAAGATGAATTTGAAAGCTTCTGGGATTATAAGGCAACCTGGGCCGCTGAACGCTTTTTGAAACGTTGGACGACAACTGCGTTAAAATCCAGGTTACAACCGATGCGCGATTTCGTCAAAATGATCCGCAAACACAGCCACCGCATCTTACCCTATGTGGCTAGTAGACTGACTAATGCTGTCGCCGAAGGGATTAATCGGATTATCAAAATTGTTAAAAATCGTGCCAGTGGATTTCGTCATCTAAATGCCTTCTCCGATATGATCTTTCTGACTGTCGGCGACGTTGATATCCCTGAGCAAATTCCACTACGTTTTCGTACAATATAAATTTTGGCTTAAACGCTGCCCTGCAAAACTTTGCAGATTATTGACTAGTTGGGAAATTCGGATTTAGCCAATTTTAGGTATATTATCAACAAAATGCATATGGCTTACACATTTTTCACAAATGAATGACTCATCTGAGGGAAGATTAATTCTTGAAAGGGCAAGTGAAAATACAAT
>CAZKYZ010000658.1:0-1890 GCA_964557055.1 uncultured Desulfobacterales bacterium | reverse complement strand
TTGTGACGAATTCAGGACGGTAAAAGAAAGTGTTCTGTTTGGCGTGGACACCTTCTGGTACGGAGTTGATTTTAAGGGCGACACACTGACACAGGTAATTATTACGCGGATACCGTATGCCTCTCCCAAAGATCCGGTTCAGATAGCGCGCAAGAAAAGCCGCCCGGCCAGCGAGTTCTGGGAAAGATACCAGTATGATACATTTTTGAAAATGAAGCAGGGAATCGGCCGTCTGATCCGCAGCGATACCGACAAAGGCAGGGTGGTGGTTCTCGATTCGCGCTTTACCAAATCTTTTCGGTCAAAGGTTCTGGGATAACGGTGAACCCGATACGGTTGTGCCGCTGACGGAAGCCGGCTATGCCGCGGCTGTCATGACGAACCGGTCCGTTCATGCCGGTTTACGGTATCAGCACGCTTTCCAGGCGATCAACCATAAAATCAATCTCGGTATCCGAAATGCAGAGCGGTGGTGAGATTCGGATGGTGTGCCCGTGGCTGTCATTGGCGAGAACACCCTTTTTCAGCAGCCGGCGGCAAAAGGACATGGCGTTGCCTTCCCGGACTTCAATGCCGATAAACAGGCCCAGGCCTCTTACTTCTTTCACATGTGGTGAACGACTGGCGATATCGGTCAGCCTGGCCAGCAATTTCTTTCCTTGAATTGCCGATTTTTCCGCCAGTTTTTCCTCCGCAAAGACGTCCAAGGCGGTGATACCGGCGACACATGCCAGCGGATAGCCGCCAAATGTCGAACCTTCCGAACCAATCCGAAAGACCAGATCCATAATTTCCGCATTGGTGATGAAGGCCGACAGCGGCACCAGTCCGCCGGAGAGTGCTTTTCCCAGAATAAGGCCGTCCGGAACGGCACCTTCATGTTCAAAGGCAAACATTTTCCCGGTCCGTCCGAGGCCTACCTGGATTTCGTCATAGAGTAAAAGAAGATCGTTTTGATCGGCAATATCCCTCAGACCCTGCAAAAATCCAACAGGTGGAATCCGCATGCCGCCTTCCCCCTGCATGGGTTCCACAAGAATGCCGCAGGTATTTGGTGTAATCGCCTTTTCGACAGCGTCAAGGTTTCCGAATGGCACAGAAACGAATCCGGGGGTAAGGGGACCGAAGCCCTGCCGGTATTTGGTCACCGAGGAAAAGGAGACAGTGGTAATCATCCGTCCGTGAAAATTGTTATCAAAAACAATAACTTCCTGTTTTCCATCCGGAATCCCCTTACGGCGGAAGCCATAATAGCGGGCGGCTTTTATGGCGGTTTCCACGGATTCAACCCCCCCGTTTTTGGGAAGGACCTTGTTTCCGTTATTCCCAAAACGAAGCCCGAGCGGAGGAACGAAATTCGCCATGCTGTGCAAAAAGACGCCCAGGGGGTCTGTGTAGACCACGTTGGAGATTACAGAACCATATTCTCCTAAAAGGGCGGCTACCATCGCCTTGACGATGCGCGGATGATGATGCCCGGGGTTGGCGGCAGAATAGGCCGCCAGGCAGTCCAGATAACGGTTGCCGGCCATATCGGTCAGCCAGCAGCCTTTTGCCTTGCGGATCACAACATCGATCCGGTTGTAGTGGTGGGCCCCGAAATTTTCCTCGAAGTCCCGGATGACACCATCCTGAATCCGGGAATAGCCGAAATTAAAAAGGGTTTGATTTAAATCAAGCATGCGGCACCTCGACGGTAAAATGGAACAGGCGTGAATATAGTAACTCCTATAGTAGTTACTATATTCATAAGGGGGACCGCTGTCAAGAACTTTGTCTGCCTGGTTGTGATTCAAAGAGACATCCAATTCCTCGATCCTCGATCGTTTTCCTGACTTGCAGATTCATTGAATAGAAGACATCGGAATAACAGGATTTTTGCCTGAGATT
>CAZKYZ010000657.1:0-1891 GCA_964557055.1 uncultured Desulfobacterales bacterium | reverse complement strand
GCATGTTTTTTGGAAGACTAGTCCCAGGCATCGTTAGGGTTATAACGCGCTAAAAGTTTAGGGAAAAGTGTATACGCTTTGTGTCATATATCGAATCACCGGGGCATAGTTTTAAACTCTATGCGCCCTGCCCTATGCTCCATGCCCTCGGCCCCCCGACCCCTGGGACCCTTTCTCCCAACTAATTGGGAGAAGAACCATATAATTTTACATTACCGACACATACACGGATTGATACATGAATACGATATTGGAAACAGCTCCCCACGGCGGAAAACTCATCAATCTTGAAGTGGATGACCAGCGGGCGGCGCTTCTCAAAGAGTCCGCCCTGCACCTCACGGACATCACCCTCAACGAACGGCAGATGTGCGACCTGGAACTTCTGGCCACCGGCGTTTTCTCGCCTTTAAAAGGCTTCATGACACGGGCCGAATACGAATCCGTTTTGGATCGTATGCGCCTGAAGAACGACCTTCTCTGGCCCATCCCGATCTGCCTGGACGTACCGGAATCCGTTGCCGGAAATCTCCAGACCGGCCAGTCCTTATCACTGCGCGACCCGGAGGGCTTCCTTTTGGCGGTGATGCAGGTGGAGGACTGCTGGCCGGCGGACCTGCAAAGAGAAGCCCGGACGATCTACGGCACCGAAGACGACACGCATCCCGGCGTGGCCTACCTGAACCGTTCGGCCGGGACCTGGTATGTGGGGGGCAAACTGGAAGTCATCAGCCAGCCGATTCACTTCGATTTCAAGCAGCTGCGCCAGACCCCGGCGGAAATCCGGCAGACGTTCACCAGGCTCGGCTGGAAGCGCATTATCGGGTTCCAGACCCGCCACCCGCTCCACCGGCCCCAGTTCGAAATAACCATGGACGCCATGCAGCGCACGGGCGCAAACCTGCTGCTGCTGCCCGTAGCCGGCATGACCAAGCCCGGCGACTTCGACCATTACACCCGCGTGCGCTGCTACCGGGCCGTCACCAGCCACTACCCACCCGACTCCTTTATCCTGAACCTCCTGTCTCTGGCCATGCGCATGGCCGGACCCAGAAGCGCGCTGCTCGATGTCATCATAGCCAAGAATTTCGGGTGCACCCACTTTATCGTGGGCCACGATCACGCCAGCCCGGGCTGCAGCAAAGACGGCAGCCCCTTTTACGATCCGGCCGCCGCCTGCCGGATAGCCAAGGAGTACTGCCGGGAATTGGACATGGAAATCATCTCCTACGAAGAGATGGTTTACCTGCCGTTTGAAGACGAATACCGCTTTCGGAACCAGGTCCCCACGGGCACGCAAACCATTTCGCTGTCCGGATCCGAAATCCGGGACCGCTTCCAGCTTGGCCGCAATGTTCCGGATTGGGCCACCTTCCCGGAGGTTATCGCGGAGCTGCGCCAGGGTTTCCCCCTGCCCAAGGACCAGGGCTTTACCGTTTTCCTCACCGGTCTCTCGGGAGCCGGTAAATCCACCATCGCCAAGGTACTCTATTCCCGCTTTCTGGAGATCGGCAAACGCCCGGTAACGCTTTTGGACGGTGACATCGTGCGCCTCAACCTCTCCAGCGAGCTCAAGTTTACCCGCGAACACCGCGACATCAACGTCCGTCGGATCGGTTTTGTGGCCAGCGAGATCACCAAAAATCGCGGCATCGCCATCTGCGCCCCCATCGCACCGTACAGCACCACAAGGCAGGAGATCCGCACATCCATCGAGGCTTCCGGAGGATTTATCGAGGTCCACGTGGCCACCCCCATCCAAGAGTGCGAAAAACGAGACCGCAAGGGCATGTACGCCAAAGCCCGCGCCGGGATGATCCAGGGCTTCACCGGCATCGACGATCCCTACGAAACTCCTGAAAACCCGGAACTGCGCATCGACACCACCAGC
>CAZKYZ010000656.1:0-1892 GCA_964557055.1 uncultured Desulfobacterales bacterium | reverse complement strand
GGTCAACACCATTGAAAATGTTGTGGTCTGGCGCTGGAAAAACCTGTTTATCGTGGGCATCGGAATCTTTTTGCTTTCTTTTGTCTGGCGTTATTTGATCAAACGCAAGGAAGCCGGAAAGAAAAAGGCTGAAGCCGGAGAACTGGTTAAGCCGCCAATCACCCAGCGAGTTCTGAAAGAGCCCAAATATTATATCCCGGTCCTGATCGCGGTCACCGTTTTTGCAGTCGCATTTCCGTTTGTATTTTCCATGTACCAGACCAATATAATGGTCACGGCACTGATTTATGTCGTCATCAGCCTGGGACTTAACATCGTTGTGGGACTGGCCGGTTTGTTAGATCTGGGATATGTGGCCTTTTATGCTGTGGGAGCGTACACCTATGCCCTTTTAAACTACCATTTCGGGTTGGGATTTTGGACGGTGCTTCCCATCGGGGCTGCCATGGGTTTTCTTTTCGGAGTGCTTTTGGGTTTTCCGGTGCTGCGTCTGCGCGGGGATTACCTGGCCATTGTGACCCTCGGGTTTGGAGAGATCATCCGGCTTATTCTGGAAAACTGGAATGAATTCTCCTTCGGTCCCAGTGGAATTGCCAACATCCCCCGTCCGGGCCTGTTCGGGATACAAATGTCCCTGCACAGTTCAATCATATATCTCTATTTTCTGATGATAGGCCTTACCCTGTTTACCATTTTTGTGGTCAATCGTCTGCAGGATTCCAGGATCGGCCGCGCCTGGATCGCACTACGGGAAGACGAGATTGCCTGCCAGGCCATGGGAATCGACAAAACCAAGACCAAGCTGACAGCTTTTGCATTAGGGGCTACCTGGGCCGGAATGGGCGGCGTTGTCTTTGCGGCCAAAACCACTTTTATCAATCCGGCCAGCTTTACCATCTGGGAATCGATTATTATCCTCTGTGTCGTCGTCATCGGAGGTATGGGGTCGATCATCGGAGTCATTTTAGGAGCGATGATTTTGATTCTTTTACCGGAGTACCTGCGGGCGTTTTCCGAATATCGCATGCTTTTGTTCGGTGCCGCCCTGGTCGTCATGATGGTCTTTCGTCCCGGCGGAATCATCAGCGACGTGCGGCGGATCTATCGGTTTGAAGAACGCAAAACAGCGTGATAATTTGATTAATGAATTCGTGAAAAGGTTGTTTTTTTGACTTTTTACGAGACCGTTAAGATTATGGAACCTATATTAGAAGTTAAAACGTTGACCATGGATTTCGGAGGCCTGCGGGCTCTGGATGGCCTGGACCTTGCCGTTTACCAAAATGAGATCGTGGCCCTCATCGGTCCCAACGGTGCCGGGAAAACCACATTTTTCAACTGCATAACCGGAATTTTTCCTCCGACTAAAGGCGAGATGCTGATTGCGCCGCCCGGTAAAAAGCACAAAAAGCTCAATGGATTGAAACCCAACATCGTCACCGCCAACGGTTTGGCCCGCACGTTCCAGAACATCCGCCTGTTTCCCAATATGACGGTGCTTGAAAATGTGATGATCGGCCGTCACTGCCGCCTGTCATCGGGAATTTTAGGTGCCATATTCCGAAACAGAGAGACTGCGCTGGAAGAAGAGAGGGTGGTTGCAGAAAGCTATGCCATGCTCAAAAAGATCGGTCTGGAAGCATACGTCAATGAGTTCGCCAAGAATCTTCCCTACGGTGCCCAGCGCCTTTTAGAGATCGCCCGGGCCATGGCAACAGACCCATTTATCCTGCTTTTGGACGAGCCGGCTGCGGGAATGAATCTGCAGGAGACCCGGGAGCTGGACGATCTGATTGTCAGAATTCGGGACGAAGAAGGTATCTCCATTTTGTTGATCGAACACGATATGAAGCTGGTGATGAGCCTTTCGGACCGTATTTATGTTGTGGACT
>CAZKYZ010000655.1:0-1898 GCA_964557055.1 uncultured Desulfobacterales bacterium | reverse complement strand
GGTGCCGCGGTTGTTGCACATCTGGGTGTAGACCACCGACCCCACGGGACGGTCGATCCGGTTGGCGCACAGGCGGTTCAAAAATGCCATAGCCTCCGGACCTTTCACCTCGAATTTGCAGAAGGAAGACTGATCGATGAGCACCACGTTTTCACGGGCGTTCTTGTGTTCGGCGGCCACGTATTCCATCCAGCGCGGAATTTCGAAGGTGTGCTCCGCTTTGGTGGAAACCCCTTCGGGGGCGAACCAGTTGGCCCGCTCCCATCCGTATTTGGCGCCGTAAACAGCCCCTTTTTCCTTGAGAATGTAATAGAGCGGGCTGCGGCGTACGCCCCGGGCCGAGTCGTGCTCTTCGTTGGGCCAGTGAATGGTGTAGTGCTTGCCGTACAGTTCGCGGGTGCGCGCGACATTGTAGCTGCGGCTCTTGTGGTAGGGGCCGAACCGGCGGATATCCAGCGGCCAGATGTCCAGGCTGGGCTCGCCCTCGATGATCCATTCGGCCATCATGCGGCCGGCACCGCCGGCGGCGGCGATGCCGAAGGCGTTAAATCCCGCTGCCACGAAACAGTTGTCCAGTTCCGGGGCCGGTCCCATGATGGCATCACCATCCGGGGTGAATGCTTCCGGTCCATTGACCAGCCGAGAGATGCCTGCTGTTTCCAGGCAGGGTGTGCGTTTCATGGCCGGGTTGGAGAGGCACTCGAAGTGGTCGAAATCGGGTTCCAGCAGCTGGGAGATGAAATCGTTGGCAACCCCGTCGATGGCCCAGGGGATACCGTTTCTTTCGTAGCCGCCCATCACCAGGCCGCCCACCTCCTCCTTGTAGTAAAGCAGGTTGTCCTTGTCGCGCAGGGTGGGCAGTCCCGGCGGAACCCCTTCGATTACGTCGGTGACCAGAAACTGGTGCTGGAACGGTACCAGCGGTATGTTGACCCCCAGCATTTTGCCAACCTGATAACCCCACATGCCGGTACAGTTGACTACAATGTCGCAGCGGATGTCGCCCTTGTCGGTTTTCACGGTCCTGACCCGGCGACCGTCGAAATCAAATCCGGTTACCAGGGTGTGTTCGTAGATCTTGCAGCCCCGGTTGCGGGCGCCCCTGGCCATCGCCTGGGTTATGCCGGCCGGGTCGGCCTGACCGTCGGTGGGCATGAAAGCAGCGCCGATTACGTCGGATTCGTCCATGATGGGAAACAGTTTTTTGGCCTCCGCGGGGGTGATGATGTTCATTTCGAGCCCGAAGCTGCGCGCGGTGGTGGCGCCTTTTTTCAATTCGTACATCCGCTCCGGCGTCTTGGCCAGATGCAGGCAGCCGGACTGTTTCCACCCGGTGGTAAGGCCCGTTTCCGCTTCGAGGGTTTCGTACAGACGGACGCTGTACTGCAGCATGCGGGTGATGTTGCGCTCGCTGCGCAGCTGGCCCACCAGGCCGGCGGCGTGCCAGGTGGAACCGCTGGTCAGCTCGCCCTTTTCCAGAATCACCACATCCTTCCATCCCATCTTGGTCAGGTGATAGGCCGTGCTGCATCCTACGATACCGCCGCCCATGATGACCACTTGTGCACTGTCTTGCATCTTCTTCTCCTTGTCGCCGAACCTTGCTTCGGTTAAAATCAGGTTGGTTTTTTGTTTCTCTTAATTTATGTTGTCGCCGCATCGACGATTTCAGCAATATCCTGGACGGTCATATTCCCATGGCAATCGGTGATACCGTCGTTGAGCATGGTGATACAGAAAGGGCAGGCGGCGGCAACGGTGTCGGCACCGGTTGCCATCAGCTCTCTGACCCTGTTAATATTGATGCGCTCTCCGATGGTTTCCTCCATGAACATGCGTGCCCCGCCGGCTCCGCAGCAAAAACCCTTGTCGCCGCGGCGCTGCGGCATTACCGGGGC
>CAZKYZ010000654.1:0-1906 GCA_964557055.1 uncultured Desulfobacterales bacterium | reverse complement strand
CCGAACAGAACCGGGATCCTCACAGCTGGCACGAATTGATGAAAAGAGAAAAAGACAGAGGCATCACGTATGTGGTTCTGGCCGGTGCAGAACCGTCACTGGTACCTGAATTGCTTACGGTATGCTATGATATCCTGCCCTTGGGAGCCATTGCCACCAACGGGTTGAAAGCCATACCGGAGAATATCGGGTATCGGGTTCATATTTCCGTATGGGGTAATGACCATACCAGCCGCCGCGTGCGGCATGCCGAAAATATGTTGACCAGACAGATGGATAATTATCAAAATGATTCCCGGGCCGTGTTCGTGTACACCTTTACCCGGGAGAATATCGAGGAAGCGGATGGTGTCGTTGAGATGCTTTCCCGCCGGGATTTCAGGACCACGTTCAATATGTTTTCGGCTCCCAAAGGGTATTGCGGCCCTTTGCGGCACGATTCCCGATCACTGCGCAAAACAAAAGCGAAAATGAACGACCTGCTATGCGCCTATCCGGCCCACGTTCTGTACTCTCCCTACAACGCGGTTGCCCATACGCATCGCCTGGGCCTGCACGCTTTGTATTCTTGTCCTTACCCCAGGAGAAATCCTTCAAAAGATGTCGGCCTGGGAAGATCTTTTCGACAATACCGGACGGACCTTACCTGGGATCGGCAGGCAGCCTGCTGTGTGCCGGATACGGACTGTGACGATTGCCGACATTATGCCGCCGGAAGTGCCATCGTTACCGCCAGATTGTTTCGACATGCAGATAACCCCGCAGTTTTTGGATCGTGGTTGGACTATGTCGACACCTACCTGTCTGTCTGGGTAACAGGGTATGCCAAAGGACCCAACCTCTGTACAGAGCCGGCCGCACCGCCGGGTCATACCCATCAATAGAACGTAACCCATGAGCAATAACGTGATACTGGAACCGGAGCCCCCCCATGAAAACCGTTAGTTCCCTGCTGGACAAAGACTGGTATGAACGCTACCAGCGAATATCCAAACTGAATATTCGCAGTTCCATCTACGACGTCACCAACCGTTGCAACCTGCGATGCAAAGGCTGCTTTTTTTTTTCCTCCGATGAACATCAGGCCGCCGGCGAGGAAAATGACATCGAAGCCTGGCGGACGTTTGTGGAAAAGGAGATGGCACGGGGTGTCAACCTGGCTATCCTGATCGGCGGGGAACCGACGCTCTGTCTGGATCGGGTCGAATCCTTTTACAGCCGACTTCCGACTTTTTGCGCCACAAACGGCATTATACCCATTCCCCGGGACCGTTTTCCCGACCTGATGGTTGGAATTTCCCTGTGGGGAGACGAAGAAGATGAAAAATTACTTCGCGGCAGGAACACTTTTGCCGTATCCAGCCGCAACTACAAAGGCGATCCCCACGCCTACTATCTATACACCATCACGCCGAAACAGATTGGGAAAACCGATCGAATTGTCCGTAAAATAAGGGATGCCGGACTGAAAGTACACATGCAACTGCTGTCCAATGACGAAGGCGTATCCGGATTTTCATGGAAAAACGAAGAACTGGAACAGATCCGCTGGGAGATGGATGAGATTTTGGATCGCTATGCGGATACGGTTATATCGAGCAAATACTACCACGAGATCATTACAACCGGAAAAATGTTCGGCCGAAGATTTGGATGGGGGGAGTGCCCGTCGGTAACCGAACCGCTGGACAAACGCGTACCCGGCACCAGACGCTTGATTCACTTTATACGCTGGGCATCCGATCTGAAAACAATGCACCGCTGCTGTACTTCCGAAACCAGGGACTGTTCCACCTGCAAAGACGGCGCCGCTCACATGAGTTGGGTAATGGTCAACAAGCGCGATCATATCCGTTCGGCCAAAGACCTTCAGAACTGGATCGAAGTTTATGAAATGTTTGCCAAG
>CAZKYZ010000653.1:0-1909 GCA_964557055.1 uncultured Desulfobacterales bacterium | reverse complement strand
GAAAGCCCTTTCCGAACACAGACAATCCAACCTCAAGCTTGGCCAGTTCCTCGTACGCGAGGGCAGGATCAGTGAAACCAGGCTAGTCGATCTGCTGTCCAAGCAGTTAAAGATTAAAAAATATCAGCCCGACCTGTATCCGATTGACCTTTCCTTATCTGCTCTCATTTCGTCCGAAGTCTCCCAAAAATACCAGATCGCCCCCTTGCTAAAAAGTGATTTTCTTCTCACCGTAGCCATGACCGACCCCATGGACATCGCTGCCCTGGATGCTGTTGAAATCACGACCAATCTGGAAGTGGAACCGGTTATCTGCACAGAGCAGGAGTTGACCCAGTTAACCGGCACTCTTTACGGCACCTATTCCGGTATCGGCGGTGTTCTGGAAGATATGGAGGAGATGAAATACGATACCGATCAAAAAACAGAAAAAGCGGGATTTACCGAAGATGTCGAGGTCAGTTCCCTCCAGGATATGGCCGAGGAGGCTCCCGTCATCCGGTTGGTTAACTCCATCCTGTCTCAGGCCGCCAGGGAGGGGGCCAGCGACATTCATATCAGTCCGGAGCGAAACTTCGTGCAGGTACGTTTTCGGGTTGACGGTAAATTGCACGAAGTCCCGGCACCGCCGAAGACAATGATTCTGCCGATTTTATCGAGACTGAAAATTCTGGCCAACATGGATATTTCCACCTCCCGAATACCGCAAGACGGCCGTTTTACCGTCAAATTAAACAACCGCGAGATCAATATCCGTGCATCGACCTTGCCTACCATTCACGGAGAAAACCTGGTTCTGCGGTTACTGGACACCAGCAGTGGTATTTATTCGTTGAAACGTCTGGGAATGTCCGAAAAGGACCGCCGGAAAATTGAACAAATGATCGTTAAGCCGTATGGGATGATTTTAAGCACCGGGCCTACCGGAAGCGGGAAAAGCACCAGTCTCTACTCCATTCTGCGCAAGGTCAATACCCCTGATATCAATATCATCACCCTTGAAGATCCGGTTGAGTACCGGGTCGAAAAAATACGGCAGGTCCAGCTTAATCGCAAAGCCGGAATGACTTTCGCCAGCGGGCTCCGTTCCGTACTTCGCCAGGACCCAGATGTCATTATGGTTGGGGAAATCCGCGATCCCGAAACAGCCAGCATTTCTATTCAGGCTGCGTTAACCGGGCATCGGGTTTTATCGACCGTACATACCAATGACGCCGCCGGCGCCATTACCCGGCTGCTCGATATGGGCATCGAACCATTTCTGGTGGCTTCCGTTCTGCTGGTTTCCTTCGCACAGAGACTTGTTCGGACTGTATGCCCAAACTGCGCCAAACCATATACACCTCCGTCTACTGCAATTGAATACTGGGGACTTCACAAACACACGGATGCTAATTTTCAACGCGGTGCCGGCTGTTTCAACTGTATGCACACCGGCTATCGCGGCCGTACCGGTATTTACGAAATACTGGTTATCGATGAAATTATTCAGGACATGATTCTGAAACGAAAATCCGCTCATGAAATCACCCATGCCGCCAAGCAGAGCGGCAAATTGACGACACTGAAAGACAGCGCCTCCGAAAAGGTCTTATCCGGAATTACCACATTGGAAGAAGCCATGAGCGCTGTAATGGGATAACCGATGTCGACATTCACATACAATGCCATAGACGAAGCAGGCCAGATTGTCCGTGGAGAAATCGAGGCCGATTCCAGCAATGCCGTCGGCGAAATTATTTCCGCTCGCGGGTTGATTCTCACGAAGGTGAAGGAAAAACCAACCGGCCAAAACGTTATCAGTTTTTCCTGGTTGATGGAAAAATTGACGCCTGTAACAGCACCCGAGCTGATTCTGTTTACCAAACAGTTCAAAACCATGGTAAAAGCCGGGTTGTCTATGATTCGG
>CAZKYZ010000652.1:0-1916 GCA_964557055.1 uncultured Desulfobacterales bacterium | reverse complement strand
CGATAAAAGTGTGGTCAGGCCGGGTCGTGTGACGGTGTCTATGACGAAATGATGGCCATGTCGTGGTGTACGATAGCTTAGGGGAATTGACCTTGTCGGCCAAAAGGGGTAAAATACATCCGTGGAATTGGATCGGCCCGACATCAAAGCGTGTCTCGAAGGAGACGGTGAAGCGTACAGACGACTGGTACGACGCTATGAATCGCAGGTTTCGGCGATTATGTGGCGTTTCAGCCGTGACAGGGCGGTCTGCGAGGAGCTTGTGCAGGTGGTTTTTGTTCAGGCGTACTTTGATCTCGCCAAGTACCGCGGGGGTGGTTCGTTTGGCGGCTGGCTCAGTAGTATTGCGGTTCGCACGGGCTACAAATACTGGAAACAACAGGCAAAACAAAATGCTCATTTTCAACTTAGTGAAGTTGACCTGGTCGAGTATCCGGCCGATGGCCAGGCAATGGACGCCGAAACGGCTGGCCGGAAGGTGCACGAACTGTTGGCACGGCTGCCGGTTGACGACAGGCTGGTACTTACGCTGATGTACTTCCAGGACAGCGGCACCGAACAGATCGCACAGCAGATGGGCTGGACCAGGGCAATGGTTAAGATGCGGGCCTACCGTGCACGGCGAAGGCTCAGGACGATCGCCGAACGAGAGGGCCTCCTGGAGAAGCTGGGATGGATAGATTGAATTGAACTGATGGGCCTGTTGTGCCCGGCACGGATTCAGGATGGTACTGGGGTACGGCGGAGAGTGTGGAAAACAGTGCATGTTTAGGGAGTGTGCCCGTTATGCCCGGCACAGATCAGTGGTGATCGCCTGACAGAAGGGTATTTGGGAGAGTCAAAGATGAATACATTAAGGGCAATCGAAAAACTTGTTGATATAGCCAGGTCTGAGGTTGTTCCTTCTATGGACGTCGGTGATGCGGTTATGTTGCGAATCTCGGCGCAGTTGGACCAGCGCGGGCCCTTTGCAGTTACACCGATGACGGTCGTTGCGGGTCTATCGGCCCTTGCCGCGTCGGTCATACTGTTTCTTGCTATCAACCAGTGGCAGACGGTAAATGATCCTATAATGCAATTCTTCGGTCCTGTACAGGTGGCGTCATTATGGTAGAACAAACCGGAAAAAGTGGCACTCTCGAGAGTGTGCGTCTGGCTGTGCCCGCGGGCAGGCAGACAGTACGGACCGTGCTGCTGTCGGCATTTATACTGCTCTTTGGCGTGGTGATCGGTGCCGGTGGGGTTTATCTGTGGTTGAATGAACGGATAATGTCCCCGCAGCCGGATCCGTCCGACCATGCCCAAATGGCACAACACATAGTCAGCAGGATGAAGGACCGATACGGCCTTACGGATGAACAGGTCGGCAGGGTCGAACGCGTATTCGCCAGGCAATTCGAGGCAATGGCCCAATGGAGACAGGGACTGGACAGCAAGATAGATCAAACGCGGAAACAAATGGTTGAAGAGGTTCGCCAGATCCTTACCGAGGAGCAGTTTGGCCAGTGGGAAAAAAAATTCCAGGATCGCATGGGCCGGTGGCGCGGCCGCAGGCCTGGCGGATCGGGCGGGCCTGGCGAACGGGGCAGGGGGACGCGAACGCCGCGTGCAGGGCCGACAGACGGACGAACCGGGGACTAACCTGCCTTTAGATCGTCCGGATGAATCCGAACCAAGGCCAGAACCCGAACCAATACCATCATTGCCGCCTGTACCGCCGGTATCACCGGTGCCGCCAATGCCATCGCAGGGGCCGGAATAACCTGCATAAAAGTGTGGTATGGAAGTGGTGCCTGTAATGATGTTCGATTTGTATACCCTTCAGGGTAGTAAAATCCCGCGAGTAAAGTTGTAAGTTACTGTTGTAAAGCTACTTAGCCGCGCACAAACGGGAAAACTCAATCGTGAGCAGTATA
>CAZKYZ010000651.1:0-1919 GCA_964557055.1 uncultured Desulfobacterales bacterium | reverse complement strand
CGTTCAAGTGCATGCGCAGGCCGATGTCATGCACCCTGACGGCAGCCCGGTCGGAAGAAAGCCGCCGGTAAACTCGCCGGGTAAAAATCCCTGACCGGTGGGGTTGACAAGGTATCATATTATCTTTATTTTTCCGGTATAATCACGACAACCCCCCAACGATGGGAAAGTCACGGTGCGTCAGATCCCGAACGGCGAGAATACCGCTGTATTCTTATGCAGCAAGCCCCGCCCCCCTGTTTTCATTAAAATTTTGCCTGATCGTCACCAAAAATAAGGAGTAAACGACACCATGCGTATTACCTTGTATTATCTGTTCGGTGTGGTCGCCCTCTCGTTTTACGGGGGGCAGGTCTGACCGTTTATGGCGACAATCCCCCCCGTGATGCTGGGGGTAAACACCTTCGCCTCTTTTCTGGTTGTCTGGATGATACGGCACTGGATTGAACCTCGATATGTTCTGGCCGCAAAAGCCGTCCAGCGGGTCAAACGCCAGTTTCTCATGGACTTCTGCCTCTGCGTTGCAGCCGGTTTGGGGGTAAGCATTGCCAACTGGTTTATATACCGTTTCCCCCTGGGATCGGGAGCCAGCTTCATGATCGGCTGCATCGTCCTCGGTTTTTTTGTTTCCCTGGACATGGCACTTCTACGCGAGCGCCGGCTGATTCGGACGGTTATGCAGGATGATCGGATGTGGGCGCCCCCCAAGGATCTTTACCCCATGAGCCGAAAATTTTCCCTGGTCGCATCCGGTTCCACCCTGTTTGTGGTCACTGTGCTGATCATGGCCATATCCCGCGATTTCGCCTGGCTTGCCGACGTGGGCCGGACAGCCGATTCTTTGGCGGAAGCCAAAAAATCGGTCATGATCGAGATTGTTTTTATCGTAACGGTTCTCTTCGGCTTGATTACCAATCTGATTTTATCGTATTCTAAAAATTTGAAGCTGCTGTTCCGCAACGAAACCGGGGTTCTGGAAAAAATCAGCAACGGCAATTTATCCGATATGGTCCCGGTTGTCACCAGCGATGAATTCGGATACATCGCCGGGCACACCAACACGATGATCAAAGGCCTGCGCCATCGTTCCGAACTGTTGACGTCCCTGAAGCTGGCCGAGGAGGTTCAGCAAAACCTGCTCCCCAAAGAAGATCCCGTATACCCGGGAACCGATATTTCCGGAAGGAGCATCTATTGTGACCAGACCGGGGGGGATTATTTTGATTTTTTGAAACTGCCGGGCAGCCGTCTGGGAGTTGTGGTTGCGGATGCCGCCGATCACGGTGTCGGTTCGGCCCTGCAGATGACCGCCGCAAGGGCATTGTTTCGATATGCTGTTCAAGACTACGACCAACCGGAACGGTTTGTCGACGGTATCAATTACCATCTTGCCCGGGACAGCGAGGAAACCGGCCGTTTCATGACCCTCTTTTTTCTCGAAATCGATGCGACCGCAAAAAGTCTCCGTTGGATACGGGCAGGCCATGATCCGGCATTTCTATTCAACCCCGAAAGCCGGACATTTTCAGAACTCAATGGGAACGGCATCGCTCTGGGCATCGATCCGGCATACTCGTTTTGCGTCTACCGCCTGGATGGCTGGATACCGGGCAGCATTGTGATCATCAGTACGGACGGTATTCGGGAAGCCCGTAATGAAAACGATGAAATGTTCGGCAACCAGCGGTTAAAAGAGGTTATCGAAAAAAATGCGGACCGTTCGGCAGCAGAAATCCAGCAACAGGTTTTTGCCGGCCTGAAAGACTTTCAGAAAAAAGCACCCAGTGAGGACGATGCCACCCTGGTTGTTGCTAAGCTATTGTAACCGTTCGAGTTATCGGTTATTGAAATTCGGCGGTCGTTTTTCCAGAAAAGCGGCCCGGCCTTCTTTCAGATCGGCGCTTTTCAGGGAAGTAAGG
>CAZKYZ010000650.1:0-1922 GCA_964557055.1 uncultured Desulfobacterales bacterium | reverse complement strand
CTGGTAAAAAAGGAGTGGCCTTTGACCAAGGCTATTATGATGACAGCATACGCATCAACAGACACAGCGGTAAAAGCTATTCGCATGGGCGCACTGGACTATATTCCAAAACCGTTTACCCCGGATGAATTGAGAACAATCGTGGATAAAACCTTGTCCGGTGAACTGGTTGAAACCATAGTGCCGGAAAAAGAAAAGGAAGCGATTAATATTATTTCTGTTGATGTGCCCTTTGACCGGGACGAAGTCGCAAAATATACCAGTGATGACTATGCAGACAGACTGACCCGGTCCGATATCACGGAAGCCAGAATCGTTCCCCCCAGCGAACTCGAAAATTACTGTGAACTGGGTGACATGATTTGTGACATCTTTAAAAAGCTGGGAAACACCTGTAAAGGGGGGACCAAAACCAATGCCTGCCCCCAGAAAAAAGCAAAAAAGAAAAAGGGCGCAGCCAAAGCAAAAGGTTTTGACGCAAAAAAACTGATCGGTATTGACCAGCCTTTTGATTATAAAGAAGTTGTCTCCATAACCGGCCCCGAATATGTACAATATATGGACAGGGACGGGTTTGCCTTCCTTCCGTATGAAGAATTGAAAAAAACCATGGCGCTGAAGATGGAAGAAAAGGAACACAAGGTTATAGATTTCCCGGATCTTCATGCAGACCCTGACCTAAAAAATATACTGGTCATCGACGACGAAGTGGCGGTTAACAACAACATAAGAAGAATTCTGTCTAAAGAAGGATATCATGTTGATCAGGCGGTCACCAAAGCCGAGGCCCTTGAAAGAATTAGCCGGTATCCTTACAAACTGGTACTCCTGGATTTACGAATTCCGGAAGTAAAAGGATTGGAGCTTCTGAGAACCATTGCAGAGATACAGCCAAAAGCCAGGGTAATTATTATTACCGGATATGCAAGCATAGAAACTGCTGTTGAAGCTGCTAGAATCGGTGCAATCGATTATCTTCCAAAGCCGTTTACACCTGATGAAATTCGGGTCGCAACCAGCCAGGCTTTCCAATATGCCGCCTGAGCCGTAAAAAATATTCCTTCGTTCTTTATCCGGCCAGTTGAGCGCTCCGGTTCAAACCGAGTCGCTATGATGATTTAAAAAGGGGTTACGGACTTTCCCTAACCCCTTCTTTCCACACTTCTATATGCAATTTAATTTGCTATTAAAGATTTAGCATGTATCATCCAGCTCTGTAAGAAACTGTATCAGCAGTTTGTTGATTTCCTGCGGCCGCTCCTGGTTGATCCAGTGCCCCACATTGGGAATGATTATTTTGCCCCGGAGATTCGGTAAATTCCGTTCAAGTGCATCCACCTGAGAACTGTAGATCCGGAGTACACCATCCAGTTCGCCGCCGATATATAAAGCAGGCTGCCGGAGCTTTGCCCCTGCCAGAAAAGGTGTCATTGCCCAGTTGAAATCAATGTTGCGGTACCAGTTCAGGCCGCCACGAAAACCTGTTCGTTCAAATTCCGAGGTTATATAATCTACATCTTTTTCAAGAAGCCAGTCAGGCAACCTGTCCGGCAATGAAGATGACTGCCTGAATGATCCGCCTTTATCGATCACATAACGCCACTGGTTATCAGGCGGGGCAGATCCGGAGAGGGAGTACATGGTTGCCATTACAGTTTTACGAACATCAAACTCCATGTCTGCTTCCGCTTTCCCGGGTTCCTGAAAATAAACCTGGTAAAACACACCATCACTGTAAATCTTTTTCATCAGTTCCGTTGGGGGTATGTTGCCCTGATAACGGGGCAAAAAAGGAACGCTGAGAAGAACCACGGCTGAGAACATATCCTGCCGGAACAAAGCACAGTGAGACGCGACCTGAACTCCCCAGTCATGTCCGACAATCATGGCCTGTTCTTCTTCCAGCGCATTTACCAGCCCGA
>CAZKYZ010000649.1:0-1923 GCA_964557055.1 uncultured Desulfobacterales bacterium | reverse complement strand
ACTGCTCACGAGCTGATTCTGTTTAACAAAGAGTTCAAAACCATGGTTAAAGCCTTGTTGTATATGTTTCGGCTTCTCAGTATCCTGAAGGTAATGACCGAAAATGTGCGCCTGAAATCGGTTTTGAAAAAAATGGAGCAGGACATTTCCGAGGGATCCAGCCTTTTCGACGCATTCCGCCGTCACAAAAACGTTTTTTCTCCTCTCTACATCAGCATGGTACGCGCCGGAGAAACCAGCGGGGCTTTAATCGATGTCTTTGAGCGCCTGATCTATCTGATCGAACATGAACATAAAATCAAATCAGATATTAAATCCGCCCTGACCTATCCGATTATTGTCATTCTCTTTCTTGGAATCGCCTTTTTTGTTTTGCTCAATTTTGTCGTTCCAAAGTTTGTGGGGATTTTTTCAAAAGCCGGGCTTGAATTGCCCTTGCCCACCAGAATCTGTTTGTTTTTACATGATTTTCTCGCCAATTACTGGGGCTGGATTCTGCTGGGGCTGACCCTTTTTATCGTTGTCGGCGGATATTTCCTCCGCACCGAACCGGGACGTTTCGTTCGCGATTCCATTCTGATGCGTCTTCCCATCATCGGCCCGTTGTTCGTGAAATCCGCCATGTCCCGTTTTGCCAGTATTTTTGCTATTCTGCAGGCCAGCGGAATTGCTGTCCTGGATGCCATGGATATTCTTTCTTTTACCATCGCCAATGCCGCGGTTTCCCGACAGTTCGACAGCATTAAAAGCAAACTCCAGGAGGGCCGCGGCATTTCGGGACCGCTTGCCCAATCGAAATATTTCACGCCCATGATCATCAACATGGTTGCCGTTGGGGAAGAGTCCGGCAATCTGGACGAAATGTTGAGTGAAGCCGCCGGTCATTATGACGTCGAGGTGGAGTATGCCGTCGCTCAGCTTTCGCAAGCCATCGGTCCTGTTCTCGTCATCGGACTGGCTGTTGTCGTCGGTTTTTTTGCTTTGTCTATTTTTCTGCCCATGTGGGATATGGTTCAAACGGCATAGTCATTATGAAACAATCCAAATACAATATCAGTCTTTACACGATTATACCGTTTATTTTCGCCGGTCTTTCCATGCTTTCTTCCATTGTCACCCTTCGAACCATCGAATGGTCACTCAGCCATCAACAGCCTTTTGTTTCCTTTGCTACCCAGGCCATTTTGATTTTCGGCGTCCTTTCCTATTTCTGCGGTCTGATTCTGGTTTGGGTCATCTTGAAACCGGTAGAAAAATTTATAAAAATGGCACAACATTCTCCGGCTCTCAATATGACCCTTAACGGCACCTCCGGCACGAAGCGCGGGGACCAGATCGAACAATTCACCCAGGTGTTCAAACAGGTTACCCATACCTTAAGCCGGGTCGAAGCGAAACACCTTTTCCCCGATATTATCGGCCAAAGCCCGGCCATGCGCGGCATTATGAGTCAAATTATGAAAGTGGCCCCGACGGAATCCACCGTACTGCTGCTCGGCGAAAGCGGAACCGGTAAGGAACTGATTGCGACCAGTATCTACGAACAAAGCCTGCGCTACAAAAAACCGTTTGTTAAAATCAATTGTGTTGCCATCCCTGAAACGCTGCTGGAAAGCGAACTGTTCGGTTATGAAAAAGGTGCTTTCACCGGTGCGAACGCCCGCAAAATCGGCAAATTTGAACAGGCGCATGGAGGTACGATCTTTCTGGACGAAATCGGTGATATGTCTATGAACATCCAGGGAAAAATGCTGCGCGTCCTGCAGGAACGGGAAGTGGACCGCCTGGGTGGAACAAAACCGATCAAGGTCGACGTCCGCATCGTTGCGGCTACCAACAAAAACATTGAAAAGATGGTCAAAGAAGGCTCTTTCCGGGAGGATCTGTATTACCGCCTCAACGTTTTCAGCATTAAAATTCCAC
>CAZKYZ010000648.1:0-1926 GCA_964557055.1 uncultured Desulfobacterales bacterium | reverse complement strand
GCCATCAAAGACAATGTCGAAGAAATCTTTGCAAAAGCCAATGTAACCAACGGTACCGAAGAAGAAAAAGCATTTGAATTGTTGCACTGGGTTGCGCAGAATATCCGCTACAGCGGACAGACAATGGGTCAGGGCGAAGGGTTCACGCTTCATTCGGGCGAGATGATTTTCGAACAGCGCAGTGGTGTCTGCAAAGATATTGCCGGAATGCTGATAACGATGATGCGGGCGGCCGGGATGGATGCTTATGGTGCGATGACGCTGGCAGGAGCGAGAATCGAGGCGGTGCCAGCCGATCAGTTTAACCATTGTGTGGTGGCGCTGAAAAAATCTGACGGACAATTTGTAATGTATGATCCGACCTGGGTGCCATATAACAAAGATATCTGGAGTCTGCTTGAGGCCGAGCAGCATTATTTGATAGGATCACCGGAAGGCGAAACTCTTGATAATATTCCATACAGCCCACCCGAACAATCGCCTCTTATCGTTTCAAACAAAGGCAAGATTCTTTCCGACGGAACCTTTGAAGCGACAATGGAGCTCAAATCTGAAGGTGCCGTTGATGGCTACTTGCGAGGCCTGTTGGTCTGGTATCCACTCTCACAAACAAGGAACAAACTTGCGCAATTTTTTAGCAAAGCTGGTGAGCAAATAGAAATTATTGAATTTGAACATGGTGATGTTTTAGATTTTAAAACCGGAATGTGGTGGAAAATAAAATATCGATTACCTCAATATGCTCGAAAAATCGGAGAGACGTTGGAATTCAAGAGTCCGATGATGCAGATCATTATGAACAATCGTATTTTTTTCCGGGGTGCCTTCGACTGGCCCGAAGAACGGAATGATGATCTCTTCCTGTATTATACCGAGCATGTTGATGCAAATGAAACTATCAGCCTGCCGTCCGGGTATAAGGTGACAGAACCTGAAGATAGTTTGGAAATTGACGATACTTATGTTTATTTCAAGGGAAGTTGCAAAATGAATAAGAACAGTTTTACAGTTAAGCAGATAGTTGATCTTAAACGGCGCCAGATACCACCGGAAGGTTATAAAGGTTTCCGAAAAGTCATTTCGGACGGTACCGATTACGCCGCGACAGTTTTTAAGGCCGTGAAAGGTGGTACAAAATGAAATTGATAAATAAGCTTATTATTCCGTCACTGATGATTATTGGCTATTTAATATCGGGCAATGTTAACGTATCGGCCCAGATTTCGATTGATGGCGCGGTCGATATTTCACAGCTGATGAAAGAAGCAGGAGCAACCTTAGATATGAATGCCGAAGATGCGGTTATTCTGTTGGACAGCGAAAGAATACGATTAAACAAAAATAGTCGCTATGAAAAATTTGTCCACCGGATCATCTGGATAAACACCGAAATCGCAATTGAACATTATGGAGATGTTCGTGTTCCCTATGATGCTTCAAAATGTACCCTGCATGTCACCACAGTTCGAACCTGGCGCGATAATAAATGGTGGGAAACCGGACCGAACGGTATTGTGGAAACACTGCCCGAAGAACTTCTCAATGCCTACGATTATGCCAACATACGTGAAATGATGCTGCTTCATGAGGGGATTGAACTTCCTTGCATCCTCGAAATAGCATATTCTATCGAAGATAAAGAAGCTTTTCGTCGCGGTTGGGATGGTAGCTGGACCTTTAATAGGGATGAACCGGTAATCAGATCATGGTTTGGATTCGAATTACCATCAAGCTGGTGGCCCCATATCTATGAATTCCCCGGTGTTCCGGCACCAACAAAAAGAACCGATGAAACCCTCGGATTGGATATATACAGTTGGCAAAGAGGACCTTATGGTGCCAAAACATTTCCTCCTCCGACAAATATCGAAAACAATGAAACTTTTATCATCTGGTCAACCTGGAAAGATTGGGCCAGTATTGGGG
>CAZKYZ010000647.1:0-1928 GCA_964557055.1 uncultured Desulfobacterales bacterium | reverse complement strand
CACTACAGAAAACCATAGGAAAACCATAAAAGTTCATCGATTTCAGGTTGTCACCTCTGATCCCGCTCCACCGCAAGCTGAGAACGGCTGACAGGATATCCCCCCTAATAGATCAACGGTTTTGTCTATTTATACTGTTTGATCCATTCTTGACATATCATATGTAATGTGAGCATTTATAAAAACATCAACGAACAACCGAATTTAACCTGTCGTGGGTTTGAACGCCTTCTGGAGCTGTGAAGGCTCAGAAAAAAAGCAGATTGGAACCACCCGATAAACAGGTCGGCCGGAACCGAACAATATCGCTGCTGATGAACAAGGTGTTTACAGCCTGTTTCAGGTCTTCCCTACTCTCAGACATGCGAACGGTTTGCTATAGTCGCTTCTTATGATAAAAGACGTCTTGATCATATGCAGCAGTCTTGAAGTTACCGAACAGATCCAGAGCGCCCTCCCAGCGGACATCCATGCGCATACTGCTTCTGACCTGCCGAAAGCGCTGGCATCCTCTAAAACCCAGTTTGATCTGGTGTTCATTGATGTCACCACGATGACGGACAACTTTTCGGACGAATTTTATAGATCTGTTCAACACTTCGCTGTTAACAACCCAATGGTGCAGTTCGTCAGCCTGGCCCGAGCAGACAAGGTTCGGCGGGCGGTCCAGGTCGTGAAGCAGGGGGCCAGCGACTATCTGATCTACCCCCTGGACAAGGCCGAAATCAGGCTGGTTCTAACAACCATCCAGGCAAGCGTTGCCAGGCGTCTCGAGTTG
The DNA here is from genome assembly GCA_964557055.1 of uncultured Desulfobacterales bacterium. Lineage (GTDB taxonomy): Bacteria > Desulfobacterota > Desulfobacteria > Desulfobacterales > CAZKYZ01 > CAZKYZ01. The sequence continues at coordinate 1,150 of CAZKYZ010000647.1, read as the reverse complement.
GACTATCTGCGCAACCAGTCTTGGAAGCCGGGCTGGCAGGACATCACCCGAACCCACAGTCCCGTTATGAACCGGATTTTTGAAAGTATCCGCAGCGTGGCACCGACCATCGCCACCGTCCTGATGCTCGGTGAAACCGGGACCGGCAAGGGCTTGATGGCCAGGCTGATCCATCAGCACAGCCATCGTTGCAATGGCCCTTTTATCGCCGTTCACTGCGGCGCAATTCCTGACACGCTGCTCGAAAGTGAGTTGTTCGGGCATGAAAAAGGGGCTTTTACCGGGGCGGTTTCCAAAAAGTTTGGCCAGTTTGAATTGGCGCAGAACGGTACGATCTTCCTGGATGAAATCGGCACCATCTCCGCTGCCGCCCAGGTCAAGCTTTTAAAAGTGCTGCAGGACGGCACATTTACCCGGGTGGGCGGCGGCGTGCAATTGCGGACCAACGCCCGTATCATTACCGCCACCAATGCCGATCTGGAAAAGATGGTCGCCTCCGACACCTTCCGCAAAGACCTTTTCTATCGATTGAACATTTTTCCGATCGAACTGCCCCCGCTTAAAGACCGCATTGAGGATCTGCCCCATCTGATCAACCTGTTTATGACCAAATTAAATGTCAAATATCAGCGAAAAGTAGTTGGATTGCACTCGGGAATCAAAGAGTGCATGCAGGCTTACGATTGGCCGGGCAACATGCGGGAGCTGGAAAACATACTGGAAAGAGCCATGATCCTGGAAACAGGTGATGTGCTCGGTCCGGAGTGCTTTCCAGCGGTCCTCATTTGCGCTGCACAGACGACACCAGTCACAAATCAGGAAGCACTGCCCCTGTCTGCGGCGCGGCAGAGGGCCATCGAAGACTTCGAACACCACTACCTGACAAACCTGCTGGCCAGGCATAAGGGCAAGATCAATCTCTCCGCCCGTGACGCCGAAATCTCCACCCGGCAACTGAGCCGGCTGGCTGCAAAATACGGTTTGGATAAAAAAAAATACGGGCATTGATCAGAGTACCACCCCGGATAACGAACCGGACACCCCATGTCCTATCCTACATTCGCAACAACCTCATAAACATACTACTACAATTATATCAGATGGATATGAAGCGTATTCGCACTGGCACAAGGCTTGCTTTATATAATTC
>CAZKYZ010000646.1:0-1930 GCA_964557055.1 uncultured Desulfobacterales bacterium | reverse complement strand
AAGTAATTGTAATTCTTCCTGCCGGGTGCAAACGTAGTGGCCTCGAACGACCCTTGCGCGCCGTTTTCGAATTCCACAATCATCGAGATAGCATCTTCTACAGTAACTTCGCCTTTTTCCGTTCTCTCGGATGTTCCGGCATTAAACGTACCTGCATTTGCACCGGGTAAAGGGCGTTCCTTGATAAAATTGGTCATCATCGCGACAACACTTTTCATGTCTCCGACCAGGAACCTGGCAAGATCGACACTGTGAGAGTTTATGCCGGCCTGGACGCCTGACCCTGCCAATTCCTTTCGTTGGTGCCATGTCAAAGGAAAGTTCGGATCAACCAGCCACGATTGCAGATACGCACCTCGCCAGTGGAATATCCTGCCGATCTTACCTTCGTCGATCAAACGCTTAGCCAGCGCAATTGCCGGACATCTGCGATATTCGTGATTTAAGTAATGGACCACGCCGGCTTTTTCGGCAGCCTCATACATCTCTTGAGCCTCAGCGGCATTTAGAGATATAGGCTTTTCGCAAAAAACGTGCTTGCCTGCTTTGGCTGCAGCCACTGCGATATCCCGATGTATGGTTGGCGGTGTCGTTATGACCACAACGTCAACATCGTCTCTTTCGACGACCTTTTTCCAGTCTGTTTCTGTTTCCTGCCATCCCCATCGAGCGGCAAAGGCACTTAAATTTGCCTCATTAATATCGCATGCCACTTTCAGGACGGGTTTGAAGTTTACATCGAAAAAATGGTTCACATTTTTCCATGCGTTGCTGTGAGCCTTACCCATAAACTGACAGCCAATGATCGCTACATTTATATCCTTCATTTTTATCTCCATCCACTATAGTCCGAGGTTCTTTAAATACGCCACGCTTTTGGCCAATGCAGAGTCTTCATCTTCGTAGTCCGGGTGTAAGGCGTCGAGCTCTATAGCAAAAAGACCGTCGTAACCTTCATCCAGCAAACCCTTGATCACTGCTGGCATATTGATAATACCATCTCCGACAGGAACACTGGAAAGGAAATCCCAATTCACGGGATCGGCGCCGTAAAGCGGTGCGATATCTTTTGTGTGAGTTGCAAATATATGCTTAGCAAGTTTCCTGGCATACTTGGCAGGTTCGCTACCGATACGAAGCGCGTTACCCGTATCGAATGTAATTCCAAAATTACTCGAGCCTACCTGCTCGACAATAGCAAGCATTTCATCGCAGTTGAAATCGTAATGATTTTCCATAGCGAACTTGATGCCCTTATCTTCGGCCATCTTAACCGGGTCCTTCATGACCTTTGCGAGCTTATCCATGATCGGCTGAGGATCTTTCGGCGGTCCTGGAGGACAGCCAACCATCCTCAAAATATTGGAACCTAGTATTTCGCATGTCTTAAAGTGGCTCAACATATCCGCGACAGCTGCCGGGCTCTCGCCATATTCCAGCCCATCCATATGACCCCATGCAACGACCACCTCGAGGTTACCTTCGTCAATGATCTCCTTGAGTCCCTTCAGGTAATCCTCGTCGGTACTTTCAAAAAAACAGGTCTCCAGGGAAACCCCGTCGACCTTCAGTTCAATAGCACGCCTCAGGAAATCCTCATAGGTCATTCGCCTGCCCGGATCCACCTGGGTATCGTAAATCTCACCGAAATACCGATGAAAACAATAACTGTCTATACCTATCTTCATGTTCTACTCCCTTATAGATTAAAGTTAACAGATTTCCGTCACAGCCTGCCTTCGGTAGCTGCGGGAACCATTCAAACATTTCATATCAATAAGACAATTAAGAGAGTACTCAATTTTTCCGGCCTCTCGTTGCTAATAGGATATCAAATTTGCTCAAAAACGCAAAAGTTTTCCAATCTCATTTTAAAAATATTTACGCCTTAATGACCGCAAAAACCCGATATACCCACAAATCATCACTT
>CAZKYZ010000645.1:0-1931 GCA_964557055.1 uncultured Desulfobacterales bacterium | reverse complement strand
CCACACCGGAAGATATCGTGGAGCCGGAGGTTGAACCTACCGAAACAACACCAACTGTCGATGAAAAAAAATCTACCCTTGAAAAACCGGAACCATCGGTAGCGGAAGAACCCGCCGAAAAAGGCGAGACTCCTGAGGCCCCCCCGGATGAAGTCCCCACTGAAGAAGCGCAAGAGGCGGAAACACCTGAAAAAGGGGATAAAAAACCAGCCAAGAAGGCTGTGAAGAAGAAGAAGCGATCGGGTGCCGCAAAAATTATTAAACTCCCTGAGAAGCCGCCTGAAATACCGGTAAAGCCTCCCGGGCAGGCCTTCGACAAAAGCCCGGAAACCGTGCGCCCAGACCCATCCGTGGTTGACCCGCCTGAACCGGCGGGGGTGAAAGAATCAAAAAAGAAAAAAGGGAAGAAGGCTGTCGATAAAGATATTCAGGAAAAGCGTCTTATCCGGAAAAAATCTACTTTCCGACGAAAGGAAATAGTTGAGGGCGCCGCATTATACAACGGCAAGCCAATGAAAGGACGCAAAGGCAAAAAATCAGCCGCGGCGCGATCCGCCAATCAGCAGAAAACACTGGTTACAACGCCCAAAGCCATTAAGCGCAAAATCAAAGTTGACGATACCATCATTCTTGCTGAACTTGCCAAACGGATGGGAATCAAGGCCGGTGAAATGATCCAGAAATTGATGGGCCTCGGGGTTATGGTAACCGTCAACCAGACCATTGATTTTGATACTGCGGCGCTTGTGGCCGCGGAATTCGAATACGAAGTGGAAAAAGCCTCTTTTGAGGAAGAATCATTGATCCAGAAAACATATGATGATCCCGAAACGCTGATAGCCAGACCACCGGTCGTGACCATTATGGGCCATGTCGATCATGGAAAAACATCTCTATTGGACGTCATTCGTAAAACCCACATAACGGATAATGAAGCCGGTGGCATCACGCAGCATATCGGCGCTTATAGCGTAGCAACGGGAAAAGGGCAGATCGCCTTTCTGGACACCCCCGGCCATGAGGCATTCACAGCCATGCGTGCCAGAGGGGCAAAAATCACCGACATCGTTGTACTGGTAGTTGCCGCAGACGACGGAGTGATGCCGCAAACGATTGAAGCCATCAACCATTCACGGGCGGCGGGGGTGCCCATCGTCGTCGCGATAAACAAAATAGACAAAGCCGATGCTGATCCGGAGCGTGTTAAAAGGGAACTCTCCGAACAAGGCATCGTATCCGAGGAATGGGGTGGCGATACAATTTTTGTTAATGTTTCGGCAAAGCAGAAAAGCGGCATCGATAGCCTTCTGGACATGATCCTGCTCCAATCCGAGGTGCTGGAACTCAAGGCGAATCCGGACAAACTGGCTGCAGGGCATGTCGTGGAATCGAAGCTGGATGCCGGTAGAGGGCCGGTGGCCACCGTTCTGGTTCAAGACGGCACCCTCTCTGTCGGTGAATCAATTGTCTGTGGTGTTCACTATGGTAAAATTCGCGCAATGCTGGGAGACACCGGTTCTCCCGTTCAGTCAGCCGGTCCCTCCGTCCCCGTCGAAATTTTGGGGTTGACGGGTGTGCCGGAAGCCGGTGACGAAATGATTGCCCTCAAAGACGAAAAAAACGCCAAACAGATCAGTCACCACAGGCTGCAGAAACAGCGCTCTGTGGAGCTTGCCAAAACCAGCAGGCTGAGCCTGGACAAGCTGTTTGAGGCAATGAAGGAAGGTGAGGTCAAAGACCTCAACCTGATCCTCAAAGCCGATGTTCACGGATCGATTGAAGCCATTAAAGATGCCCTGACAAAACTTTCCAATGCGGAAGTAAACATTAATATCATACACGCGGCCACCGGGACAGTTTCAGAGTCCGACATCTCCCTGGCAGCCGTATCGGAAGCCATCATCATCGGCTTTAATGTCAGGCCCAGCTCC
>CAZKYZ010000644.1:0-1937 GCA_964557055.1 uncultured Desulfobacterales bacterium | reverse complement strand
GCAGTTGAGCTTCGGGATGGTGATAAGACTCGTTATGGCGGAAAAGGTGTTTTGCTCAGTGGAGTTCCGGGAGTGGAACCCGGCACAGTGCTGGTTCTCGGGGGAGGCGTCGTTGGAACCCAAGCGGCCAGGGTTGCCTGTGGACTGGGCGCCAAAGTCTACCTTCTCGACACCAATCTCGACCGGCTGCGATACCTATCCGATGTGATGCCCAGCAACTGTTTTACCATGGTCTCCAGCCCGGCGGTTGTCCGCAGGCTGTTAGGAGAGTCTGATCTTGTGATTGGCGCTGTACTGATTCCAGGCGCTGTTGCACCAAAACTGGTTACCCGTGAAATGCTGGGCCTCATGCAAAAAGGCTCCGTTATCGTCGACGTGGCCATTGATCAGGGGGGTTGCATAGAGACCGCCAAAGCCACCACTCATGATGACCCGATCTATGAAGTCGACGGTATTATCCATTACTGTGTGGCCAACATGCCGGGTGCCGTCTCCATGACGTCCACAATGGCCTTGACCAATGCGACTCTCCCTTACGCACTGCAGTTGGCCGACAAAGGTGTCGTGGAAGCCGCACGACGCAATCCCGAAATTGCCAAGGGGATCAATGTGATTGACGGAAAAGTGACATACAAAGGGGTCGCCGATGCATTTGGGCTGGACTATGTTCCGCTGGAAGAAGTCCTCTAAATAAATAAACGTAATCTAAAAGGAGTGGGGAAATGAAAGAGTTAAAAGATTGGTTTGTTCCCTGGCTGGCAACCGCGCGGGAATATAATGTGAGTATCCTTGACGATGCATGGGCCAAACCGGATAACGGCCGTCTGATGCTGAATGAGAATCCGATTCCTCCTTCAGAAAAGGTAGTGAATGCCGTGGTCGAATCTCTTCGTATGGGCAATCGCTATCCGGACAGTTTTTTGCGGCTGCGAACCAAGATCGGAAAAATGTACGGACTTGGTCCCAACAACGTTGCCCTTTGCAATGGTTCGTCGGAAACCATTGATGCCATGATGCGGGTTTTTCTGCAGCCCGGGGATGAGTTTATTCTATCCCATCCCACTTTTGAGCTGTTCCCCCCCCGGGCGGAACTATGCAACGCAAAGGTTGTTCAGATTCCGGTTCGCGAGAATGACCTCCAGTACGATGTCGATGCCATGCTTGGCGCCATCACAGACCGCACCAAATTGATTTTGATCATCAATCCCAACAATCCCACCGGTGTGTTTATCGATGATGCGGATCTTATCAGGTTCTGTGAAACCGGTATTCCGCTCTGTGTGGACGAGGCCTACCTCGACTATAACCCGGGCGTCTCCTCGAAAGTCGATTTGATCAAAAAGTATCCGCAGGTTTTTTTGTCCGTCACTTTTTCGAAGGCGTACGGGTTCGCCGGAATCCGGTTTGGTTTTGTCCTGGGGACCGAGGAAATGATACGGGCGTTTAACACCATGTTTCTGCCCTGGAACGTCAGCCTGATGTCTGCCGCCGCCGCTGAGGCTATTATCGATAACCCCGGTGAGGTGAAAGCAAAGGTGGGACACAACAACAAGTGGATGGCCATCTTTACGGAAGAACTGGAGAAAGCGGGTCTCAAGCCGTATCCGGCGCACGGGAACTATATGCTCATCGATGCCACCATGTCCGGCAAGACCACTGCAGAAATTCTGCAGGCGGCCATGGAAATGGAAAGGATATATCTGAAGAAGATTGGTGAGATTCACGGGAAAACAGGCTATTTCCGGGTAACACCGGGAACCGACGAGGAAAATGAGCGCTTTGTCCGGTTCGTCAGAAACTATTTCGGCGGATAGTGAATAGCGGATGCGGGGTCGAACCGGACGGGGTTCGATCCCGCCATCCTGAATGCGGGATGTGGATTCTTTACCCTAACGTTGCAAAAGTCGGAGAGCTTCAGAGCCGCGGCGCCGAGGGAG
>CAZKYZ010000643.1:0-1941 GCA_964557055.1 uncultured Desulfobacterales bacterium | reverse complement strand
CGATAAAGGCAGGCGATATTGTAACGAAATATTTGAGAAACAGGGGTTTAACTGAGACTACTCAAAAAATGCGGAATCATCCAAATAGCTTAGAACCGGAAACGAAAACCGAAAAGCCGGCGATGCTTGCGACTTTCATCCTTCCGGAGGGAAAAGCGATAACGATCCATCGCACATTTTTAACACAGGAAGGGCAAAAAGCCGATATCAAAAGTCCGAAGAAACTCCTTCCGGCGCTTGGGAAAATGACAGGGGGTGCAATTCGGTTGTTTGATCCGGTTGACGGTGACATTGGGGTTGCCGAGGGTATTGAAACGGCGCTGGCGGCTTATGAATTATTTAAGATCCCGGTTTGGTGCGTCGTCAATACGTCGTTGATGGAGGCATTTTCCCCACCGTTGGGTATAAAAAGGGTTGTTATTTTTGCGGATCGGGACGCCAATTTTGCAGGACAGAAAGCGGCTTATGCTCTGGCTCACAGGTTGATGTGCATCGACAAGATCCATGCCGAGGTGGAGCTACCGAGCATTGAGGGTGATTTCTTGGATGCCCTGGCAAGAAGTAAGGTGTAACTTTGGATGAGATGGAGGGGTGAGATGAGTAACGTTTACGCGCAACCGAAGGCACGGAAACCACGGCGCAACCGTAAATACATTGCCTGGGTAGCAACCCACCCATGTATTTATTGCGGAGCTGAGTCTGGCCCGCCGCACCACGCCCGATGGGCTGGACCGTGTGGGATGGGGCAAAAACCCTCTGATACGTACATTATCCCTGTCTGTACCAGGTGCCATGATGCGATACATTCAGCCTCCGGCGCCAGGTACAGGGATATGATCCGGAAAATAGGGAACGAGGAAATATTGAGCGCCATGTTGGACCAGGCGGATGAATGGATGCAGATAAACGGAATTTAATGGGGTATGAATGGATATAACATTAATTAAAACTATGGCAGGGTTAATGCCAGCGGACACATCAACTCAGGATTGGTATAATAAAATTAAAACAGGCAGTGCTATTTCTGTAAAAGCCAAAACAATTCGCAATTACAAATTTTTAAAGAAATACTTTGCTCTGCTGAACATAGGATTTGATCACTGGACGCCTGGGGAGATAAATTCAAAGTACGGGACCCCGGAGAAAAACTTTGACAGGTTCAGAAAAGACGTTGCGATATTGTGCGGGTTTTACGATATTGTAGTTCGGTTGGACAATAGCACAAGGCCGGAGGCGAGGAGCATAAGTTTTGCGGCAATGGAAGAGGAAGAGTTTGAAGATTTATATTCAAAAACCATAGATGTATTCCTAAAACATCTCTATGGGGCAGGTATGGACGCGAAAGAGATCGACCGGATTGTCAACGAATATCTACAATTTGCTTCTTGACAACCGTTTTGGAATATGCAATGGTGGGCATGCCATGAACACTATTCAAAAGAAATATGATAACCGCAATATCAAACCTAGCCTGCTAAGGCTCTCGGGAAATGTGTCGTATGTCTGTTGGTATACGTTCATGGCAGCCCGGAGTTTTAGCGGGCTTTTTTTATTTTAAGGAGAAAAAATGAGCAATACAGATTTGATATTGCAATTACGTGACAATGCTTACGTCCAGCTTTCCAAGATAAAAGATGTCGAGGCAGGAGTTGACTACCTGAATAAAGTCAGTGCCATGGAGGTATGGGTAAAGGCGGAGAAAAAGGATAGTAAATTACAGAACATGGTAGCAGCGCAAAAGATCCGTGTTCAGCGGGTTATTGGCCGGTTGATCAGGGAGGGTCAGGAAGCGGGGGAAATAAGAAAACAAACAGACTCTTTAAAGAAAGGTCCCGTTATGACCGAAAGTAATAACGGCAATATCAAGAGTTTGTCCGACCTTGGCCTAACCCCAAGGCAAAGCCACACGTTCAAGATGATAGAGCGCATACCAGAGGAGCA
>CAZKYZ010000642.1:0-1945 GCA_964557055.1 uncultured Desulfobacterales bacterium | reverse complement strand
GGGCGCGAAGATCACGATCGTAGCCGAGGGGGAAGATGCTGAAGTTGCTGCTACCGCCGAAGCTGAGGCCCATCAAGAAGCGGTAACAGCTCAATTAGAGGCCGAACGCCTGGCCCGCATTGGGCGGGCTAGAGAGCTAGCTGCTCTCGCCCAGGCTGAAGATGACTCGACGGGCAGTCTCAACCTGATGCTGACCAATACCGGCGGCGGTTACACTCAGTGGAATGGACTGGAGCTGACCCGCTGGCGCTCTGACCGGACAGCTGATTTATGGGGAAGTTATCTCTATCTCTATGAAGAGGAAAAGGATCGAATCTGGTCGGCAGCCTATCACCCCGTGGGTAGGGAGTCAGATCATTACGAGGTTGAGTTTGCCCTGGATCGCGTCACCTTCACCCGCACCGATTTCGGCATCCGCAGTGTGACCGACGTAATTGTGTCTCCTGAAGACGATGTCGAAATTCGACGCCTGTCATTAACCAACCAGTCTGACACCCAGAGAAAACTTAATTTAACCAGTTATTTTGAGCTTTCAATGGCAGAACACAATGCCGATCGCCAGCATCCGGCCTTCAACAAGCTATTCATCCAGACGGAAGCCCTTCCCGACAGCCATATGCTCCTTGCTTGTCGCAGGTCACGAACTACCGAATCTTCTGAAATATTCGTTGCGCACCGCATTGCCGGCGATCTTAGTGGGCCTCCGTTTGAATTTGAAACGGATCGTTCCAGATTTATTGGTCGCGGCAACACCCTGGCACGCCCCTCCGGGGCGATTTCCACCCCAGGCAACAGTCAGGGATTTGTCCTCGATCCTATTCTCAGCCTGAGGCGACAAGTTACACTTGAGCCGAATCAGCGCTGCGAAATCTCTTTTATCCTGGCGGTCGCCCAAAGTCGCGAAAAAGTGATTGCTCTTGCCGATAAATATGTAGAGCTTTACCAGATTGACCGCGTCATTGATTTTGCCTGGAGAAAAGCTCAAATTGAGTTGCGAATGCTTCACATCCAGCCGGAAGAAGCGCGCTGGTTTCAGCAGCTGGCCAACCATATGCTGTTCCCAAATCAACTCCTGCGCGCGCCGGCCGATCAGATAGAAGCAAACCGCAAGGGCCAGTCCGGGCTCTGGCCATATGGAATATCCGGTGACCTGCCGATTATCCTGGTGACAATTGCCGAATCTCGGGACCTTAATCTTATCCGCCAACTGCTGCAGGCTCATTCATATTTACGGATACATGGATTTGCCTCTGACTTATTGATTCTTGATGAGGAGGTGGGTGGCTACGAACAGCCCCTTCGGGAAAAACTGATCAATCTGATACAAGTCTTTTCCCCTTCCAGTACCAGTGAACAGCAGGGCAACATACTTTTACGCAATGCTGATCAGATACCGGAGGAAGACCTCAGGCTGATGAAAGCGGTAGCCGGAATCGTCCTGGTTGCCGCCCGCGGAGAACTGGCCCAGCAACTGAGCACCCCAAGCGAAAGAACCAAACTGACCGAACCTTTAAAGATTACAAAGATTCCGGGAGATCCTGTGCAACGGATGCCGGATCTCGACCTTATATTTTTTAACGGTATTGGTGGATTCACACCGGATGGCCGGGAGTATGTCATTAATCTTGGCCCTGGGACGCATACGCCTTCACCCTGGGTTAATGTGATGGCCAACCCGGATTTTGGAACCATGGTCAGTGAATCGGGAAGTGGGTCTACCTGGTTTGGCAACAGCCAGCGCAACCGGCTGACACAGTGGACAAACGACCCGGTGCTGGATACTCCCTCCGAGGTGGTTTATCTTCGGGATGAACAGACTGGAAATGCCTGGACGACCACTCCCTTGCCGGTAAAAAATGCTGATTCCTGCAGGGTACGCCACTCCGCGGGATATACCCTGTTTGAAAGGCACAGCTTCGGTATAGACCAGGAGCTGTGCCAGTTT
>CAZKYZ010000641.1:0-1951 GCA_964557055.1 uncultured Desulfobacterales bacterium | reverse complement strand
TCTGCCGAATCCGTTGATACCCAGTTTCATGTGATACCATCTCCATTTGCTGTTTTTATCAGATAGGCACCGCTGTTTCGGGCTTTTGTACCTTCAAAAGCCCCTGATAGACAGCTCCGTCTTTCCCATCAATACTGATATAATCTCCCGACTTCAAGAGTGTTTTGTTGAATACCAGTGTCTTGTTACTCTCATCGCAAACCAGCGCTCCGCAGCCGACGATACAGGTTTTGCCCAGCCTGTGAGCGATCACCGCTGCATGGGACGTCAAACCGCCCCTGGCGGTCAACAGGCCATCGGCCGCATGGATTTCACGGATATCTTCCGGTACGGTATCCCCCCGGATGAGAATAAGGGCGCTGTCCGGTTCGACCGATCGCCACCGATCGATCTCTTGAAGCGTGAATACCACTCTCCCACTCATGGCGCCGCCGCTCACACCGATTCCATTAGCGAGAAAACAGTCCTCGGAGATACCGTCGGGATCAAATGCAATCACTTTCCTGGCTTCCCGGATGGCCATATCTCTGGTCTGCAGCAGGTAAAGCTGAGCCCGGCTGGGCCCTTCAAAAGTAAACTCCATTTCCTGGGGGCTCCATTTCTGATCGTATATCAGAGCGCTGGCCCAATCTTTTAAGGCGCCATAAATGTCAGGGAAGTGGGATTCCAGGGTGATATCGGTGTCCCGCATCTCGATTTCCTGTTGGATCATGGATATCGGCATGGTGTTGACCAACCCGGATACAACGTCTTCGCCCTGGTTGCCCAGGGTAAAATCACCCCACAACCGCATGGTGTCCCCCGACCACCTGGGGTTGTGGGTAAAAATAACACCGGAACCGGAATTGGGAGAAATATTTCCGAAAACCATGGACTGCACGGTAACTGCAGTACCCCAATCGTCGGAAATTCCCATTATCTTCCGATATGTCTTCGCTTTGGGCGATTCCCAGGAAGCAAAAACCTTCTGAATCGTAAGAAACAGCTGATCAAACGGGTCCTCAACGATTTCGATGCCGGCATTCCGGATCATGTCTTTGTAGGCCATGGCGATATCTTGCATCTGCTGCCCGGAAAAGCCCCGTTTTAATGGTATGGCCAGTTTTTTCTTATATGAACCGATAATCGCGTCGAACACATTCCGCTCCAAGTTGAAAGCCATTCCGTATCCCTGCAGAAATCGGCGATAACTGTCCCAGGCAAACCAGGAATTTTTGGTTCTGACGGCCATACCGGCGGCAATTGCCTCATTGATGCCCACGTTCAGAAAGGTATCCATCATCCCGGGCTGGGATATGGACGAACCGCTGCGAACCGAAAAAAGCAGCGGATTGGCCGTATCGCCGAACTGCTTGCCGGTCAACTGTTCAAGTCGGGAGATGTGATAGGCCATCTGTTCTCTCAGATTCTGTTCGGCCGGTTCATAGGTGGTAATAATTTCGTAGGATCGGAACACTTCCGTTGTAATAATAAACCCCGGGGGTACCGGAAGGCCCATCTCTTTCAACTTCACCATGTTGAGGCCTTTGTTCCCGAGATAGATAATGCCGGAGACTTTCCCGTTCCCCTCCGCAAGGGAGGTCATTGCCCTTTTGGGGTCATAGTTCAACAGCACGTGCAGTTTTTCTTTGGGCAGCTGGTTGGATTGGTTGAAGAGCGTATTTAAAATGTGACTGAGCAGCATATCCAGCTGCTGGAGCCCCAGGGAAAGGACCATTTTGTCCCTGAAAAATATCTCCGAAATCATGTGCCGGTGCTTTTCCGGGTCCGGTTGCCGGTCCCCCGGGATATATTTGGGCAGCAGATTGTCCAGGGGCATGTCGGCAACAATCCGGGTGAGGCTCCTGTCGTGGAGATTTTGGAAATAATCGTTGATGATATTTTTGACCGCCTGGGCAAACCCTTTGAAAATATCCAGGTACTGCGTGAAGGTGAACCCCCTGGCCTCTAT
>CAZKYZ010000640.1:1174-1955 GCA_964557055.1 uncultured Desulfobacterales bacterium | reverse complement strand
GCCTCTTTGGATATTCGGGGTGGGCTGGACAGGGAAATCCATGTCAACCTGAACGCGGAGAAGATAAAAGCCCTGGGGCTTCCCATCGACCACCTTCTAAACCGTCTCAGGGAAGAAAACATCAATCTTCCGGCCGGCACCATCGAACAGGGACTGCTCGATGTCACCATCCGAACCCCGGGGATTTATACTGATTTAGATGAGCTGGGAAATACGGTGGTAGCCATCCGGGAAGGGGTGCCCATTCAGCTAAAAGAAATTGCCAACGTAGAAGATGCATGGGAAAAAGTGACTCGGATCGTTCGGATAAACGGCAAGCCCGGTGTTCGCCTTTCGGTAAACAAACAATCGGGTAAAAACACCGTGGAAGTGGCAACCGGGGTACTCAAAGAGATAGAACGGATCAACCAGGACATCCCCCAGCTCCATATTATCCCCATCATCGACACATCCGATTATATCCAGCGCTCCATCACCAACGTGGGCACCACCATCCTATACGGCGGAGTGCTGGCCGTCTTCGTGCTGCTGCTTTTTCTCCGGAACATCCTCAGTACCGCCATTATCGCCGTCACGATTCCCATATCCATGATTGCCACCTTCGCCTTGATGTATTTCAACGGGTTTACGCTGAATCTGATGACCCTCGGCGGTCTGGCGCTCGGCATCGGCATGCTGGTGGACAATGCCATCGTGGTGCTGGAAAACATCAACCGGCACGTCGAGGATGGTACCGCTCCCGTCAAGAGCGCGCTCGTCGGAAGCAACGAGGTATGGTCGG
>CAZKYZ010000640.1:0-1164 GCA_964557055.1 uncultured Desulfobacterales bacterium | reverse complement strand
GCGGTCATTGCCAGTACCCTGACCACTCTGGTCGTGTTTTTACCGCTTATTTTTGTGCGCGGCATGTCCGGCATCATGTTCAAACAACTCGCTTATGTGGTGAGTTTTTCTCTGGCCTGTTCTCTGGCCGTGGCGCTGACGCTCCTGCCCATGCTGGCCTCCCGGGTGCGCACCCCGGTCATCGTTGAGAAAAAGAATGGCACTGCTCAGGGCGGTAAGGTTTTTCATATAACTGGGCAATTTTTTGCCTGGTTGGAAAATGAGTACAAAAACTTCCTCCGCTTTGCCCTCAACCATCGGATACTGATATTGGGAACCGCATTTCTGGCGTTTTCAGGAAGTCTTTTGCTGATTCCGCTGGTGGGTGTTGAGTTGATGCCTGCCACTGATGAGAGCGAAGTACGGGTCTATGCGGAGATGGCCGTGGGTACCCGGCTCGATCTGGTCGATCGGAGCTTTCAGGAGATCGAGGCCATCGTGAAACGGGAGGTGCCGGAGATCAAAAACACAGTGGCCTATATCGGCGCTTCCAGTTGGCGGGCCCGGGGATCAAATACCGGTGAGATGCGCATTGCGCTGAAGCCGGTTAAAGAGCGGACCCGATCCAGCGATGAGATAGCAGCAGCCCTTCGAAAAAAGCTCGTTTTTATGCCGGGCGTCAAAATCCGAACCCGTGCCGGACAGGGGCTCTTTTTGCTTCGAATGGGCACCGGGGGAGATGAAAATGTCCAGGTGGAAGTGCGCGGCCACGATCTTGAAACATCAGATGCCCTGGCCCATCGGGTTGAGGAGATCATCGGGGATGTGGACGGCATTACCGACACCAGAATGAGCCGGGAGACCGGGACCCCGGAAGAGCTCATTGTCGTGGACCGGCAAAAGGCCGCCGACATGAGACTTACGGTATCCAAGATTGCCAACATGTTGCAAACGGTGCTTTCCGGGACCTCTGCGGGCAATTACCGGGAAAGGGGAAACGAGTATCAAATCCGGGTAAAGATCGCGGGGGCTGAGAAAAAAGACCTTCGGGATATCCTGGACCTTCCCATCACCAATGCCGAGGGCGAACGGGTTGTGCTCCGTAACGTGGTGGAGGTTCGCCCCAGGCGCGGGCCGGTGCTAATCGAACGCAAAGCCCAGGAACGGGTGGTCTATGTAACAGCC
>CAZKYZ010000639.1:0-1963 GCA_964557055.1 uncultured Desulfobacterales bacterium | reverse complement strand
GGCTTCAGCAGGGAATACATTTTGGAAAGGGCTGTTTCCAGATCCAGGTGGTGCAAAATGGAAGAACCGATGATGGCGTCATAGGGTCCATAAGTGTCGCAATTTTCGAAACGTCCGGCAATCAGGCGTACGGGAGTGTCAAAAGACCGCTTTTTGGCGTACGCCAACAGTTCATTGGAGATATCTACAGCGTCAAGTTGCGCACCCGTTTTTGCGAACAGTTCCGTAAACAGGCCGGTTCCGCATCCGATCTCCAGGACATGCTTACCATCGCAAAGGCCAGCACCACTCGATATTAGAGCAGCTCTTCGGCCGGCGCGCAAGCGTCCGGCAGGGGTATCCCAACCCCAGATGCTCTCCGGTTGTCCCTTGGCCAGCTTCTTGCCGTGATTGATTTCATCTGAAAAATGTTTTGCTGTCATCATGATTTCCTATACAAATTTCATCCTGCGGATGGCAAACAAAACCATCCGAAGCAGCAGCAACCCGTGACGCCAGCGGCTGATGTTGGTGTCTCCATACTGCCTTTCGGCGTAGCGTATCGGAAGATCAATGATTTTTAGGTTTAGTTTGGCGGCCCCGAAGATCAGATCGAAGTCCCCAAAGGGATCGAATTCACCAAAATAACCTCGATTTTTCGAAATCTTCTGATAATCTCTTTTCCACAACACTTTGGTTCCGCAGAGAGTGTCTTTGAGTGGCTGCCCAAGCAGCCATGAAAAAGCATAGGAAAAAAACTTGTTGCCGAGGAGATTTAAGTACCGCATGGCCTCTTTGTCCATCGGGTAGACCAACCGGACACCGTTGATAAATTCTCCGGCTCCGGAAACCAGTGACTGAAAAAAACGGGGCAGCTGTTCCGGTGGAACCGTCATGTCGGCATCAAGAATCATAAGGATATCACCAGTCGCTTTGGAAAATCCCAGCCGAACGGCATCTCCTTTTCCGCTGCCGGTCTGGCGGTGCAGGTAAGCCCGACGATGCGGGTTGGCCGCAATTTCTCTTTCGATAGCCTGGCAGGTGTTGTCTGTGGAGCCGCCTTCGATGAAAATAAGCTCCGTGCGGCTGCCCATTTCCGGTGTTCGTAAAAAAATGCCCGGTATGTTGCCGGCTTCATTCCTTGCCGGAATAATTACGGACACGGATGTTTGGGAAGAATCCACAGGCGATTGTGGGAACGGTTTGGCGATAATGAAATTGGCCAGGGAAACAAGGCTGAAAGGCCAAAGCCGGGCGAGGATGCGATTGGCCAGGGTGCCGATGAGTGGTGTGGGGAGCGGCCATAGAATTTCGTTCCATTTGCGGATGGTTTCGTAACCGGAAAGATGCAGGATACCGTTAATATCCTGGATGGAAAGCCAGTTTTGCGGAAGTCGTTTGAAGGTCAACCCCGCCAGTTGGGCCAACTGTAGCGGCAGTTCCCAAACCTTGCTGTACCAGTTGAGGATAAGCCGCGTTCCAGGATTGGAAATGGGTTTTAGCTGTTCAAGAACCGTCTGGACATCCCAGACCTCGTTGATAATATCGGAAAGAATGATTACATCGAAAGGCCCCTTCAGGCACATTTCATGGGCGTCGCAATGGATGAATCGGAGATGTGGATACCGCGAAGACGCTTCCTGAATCATGGGGATGGAAAAATCGATACCGACACCGAATGAGGGTTTCAAACTGTCCAGCAACTCACCCGTAGCGCATCCGATTTCAAGAACGCGCTGACCGGGCGAAACCAGGTGGGCATAGTTTTTTTCTATTTTGCGGTGATAATAAGCGTTTTTTGGTTTCCGATCGGCAACAATGGGAAAGACGCTTTGCCAATACTGTATCCTTGCTCTGCGGTAATGGATGAAGGCGTTCGGTGTATCGGGCCTGTTTTCCTGCACGTTTGACTTCTCTGCCACGGTTTCTCCAATTAAGCGTTACCAGTTACCTTACCATAACATCAATTTTATCGTTTTTTAAA
>CAZKYZ010000638.1:0-1971 GCA_964557055.1 uncultured Desulfobacterales bacterium | reverse complement strand
ATTATTTACCGCTGGGCCATACTGAAGGTACTGGATTAAATCGTGAGATGGGCCTTTTCGTAAGGCCGAACACCGACTTTGGAAAATTTTTCAAAAAACAACATGCATCATTTGCAAGTTCGTTTCACTCTTGTCCAAAAACGGAATTTAGGAAAGGTTTAAAAATGAATCCTTGAAAAAGAAATCCTCCTTGTGGGAGATTGAAATTCAACCAAGAAAAACAATTTCCCAAAAAACCAAGGAGGATTACCCCATGGTACGTCACGCGAGCCTGTTCAGTCAACTGGTTGCACTGTTTAATCGGCAAAAATTTTATGGGCTGGTTTTCAGACATAATTCAGAGCGCTATTCAAAAGGTTTCGGATCATGGGATCACTTTATCGCCATGCTGTTTTGCCAGTTAGCCCAAGCTAAAAGCCTCAGAGAAATCTGTGGCGGTATGGCATGCTGCATGGGTAAATTGAAGCATTTAGGCATGAAAAAAGCACCAAACAAATCGACCCTTTCCTACGCCAATGCAAATCGGCCCTGGGAAATGTTCCGCGACCTGTTTTACCAGACGCTCACTGTCTGCCGACAAAGCGCACCGGGACACCACAAGTTCAGGTTTAAGAATAAGCTGCTCACCTTGGACAGTTCAACAATATCTTTGTGCCTGTCTCTTTTTCCATGGGCAAAATTTCGTAGAACCAAAGGGGCCATTAAATTGCATCTTTTGTTAGACCATGACGGCTATCTTCCGACATTTGCCCATATCTCAAACGGAAAAAAGCACGATGTAACCATTGCCCGCAAAGTATCACTTGCCCCCCATTCCATCGTCGCCATCGACAGGGGGTATAACGATTACAGGCTATTTGCCTACTGGACTACAAACAACATCTATTTTGTGACCAGGTTAAAAGCAAATGCTGATTACATCACTTTAGAAAAACGGAAAGTTCCAAAAAATCGCAATATCCTGTCAGACGACCTTATTGAGTTCGCCGGTTTCTATGCTCATAAAAACTGTCCTCATACTCTCCGCAAGGTCGTGGTCTGGGACGAAGCAAACAACCAGGAAATCGATTTGTTGACCAACCATTTGGAATTTGGAGCCACAACCATATCGGCAATCTATAAGGACCGTTGGCAAATCGAGTTGTTCTTTAAAGCCTTGAAACAGAATCTGAAGGTAAAAACCTTTGTCGGTACAAGTGAAAATGCCCTCTACATCCAGATTTGGACAGCATTAATAGCAATGTTGCTGATCAAATACCTTCAATTTAAATCCAAATTTAAATGGTCGTTATCAAACCTGGTTGCTTTTTTACGGTGGAACCTCTTTACCTATCGCAATTTATGGGAATGGATAGATAGCCCCTTTGATGTTTTGCCTGTTACGCCGGGGTTTGTCCAATATCCGATAAAGTTTAGGGGATTTGGACAGCATCTCTTAAAAACGCCAACCTGAATCTGGAAAATGTAGTTTTATTTCCGTAACTGATTGTTTTTATAAAAAGCGAACTTCGAATTTATTTTATTTTGGACAGCAATGAAATAATTTAGGATCATCTCCAAATTAGTTGAAGGATATAGGGAAAAAGATGTGTACAAATAAGATGGACATCCGGTATCTCCAAAGATATGAGTTTATCCGCGACGAAAAACCATATCAAAAGGAGGCCTGCGATGTCCGGACTCAGTATAGCATCATATTTTCCCTTCCGTCGAATAAAAATTCTCAAACAGTCAGTTTCAGCAGAAGCAACCTACACCCACATTCAAGCTCAACCCGACAAACGTTTCCAACCCATCTGCCAAAGATGCGGCAAGAAGGCAGTCGGTGTCCACAGCTGGACAAAGCGGAAAATCAGGGATCTGAACTTAGCCAGCACGCGGTCATGGATAACTTGCCAATATCGAAAAGTGTTTTGCAGCCATTGCCAGGAAATCCATATCGAGGATCTGGAACTGTTTCATCCATATTTG
>CAZKYZ010000637.1:0-1972 GCA_964557055.1 uncultured Desulfobacterales bacterium | reverse complement strand
GGACTTTACCGCGGGTGCGTATAAGGATCTTGTCTGTTTTACGCCATGTTTTTTATGCAACGTTAGGGTAAAGCCTCAGGCAAAAGGGCCTCAAGATTCCGGATCCGCCTGACCATCCATGCTGCCGTTTTTCTCCAGAAAAGCAATGGCACATGAAGAACGGTGCTTGCAGTACAGCTGCAGGTCTCTGCATTTCAGGCAGTCTTCACAGAGATAAATCCCGTGTTTGGAACAGAGATAGCCGGTCTCTCTTTCCGGATGATTGGTACAGTTGCCCATTGGCGCACACCTCTTCCGAAGAAAACAACTTGGAAGCAACCCATCATATATGATAGGACGGTCACGATGTAGTGCCGATCTATAATAGATGGAAAATAGGGCGTTCTTTGAAAAAAGCAACCCCGTAATAATAATTGAACGGATTGTACCAACATGAAAAAATTTTTCAACGTCAAGAACCTCGATGAGGTTCTGGTATTAACCGGACTCTTCCCGAAAGTTGATTCGGAAAAGATACCCCTGATGGATGCCAATGGTCGCGTGTTGGCCGAAGCAGTTGAAGCCGATGTGAACCTGCCGGACTTTTCCCGATCGACAATGGATGGTTATGCGGTAGCCGCATCCAGCACCTTTGGCGCTACCGATGGCAATCCCGCCTACCTGACTGTGGCGGGGAGCGTTGACATGGGAAAGGTGCCCTCATTTTCCGTCAAACCGGGGGATGCGGCCAGAATCGCCACGGGTGGTATGCTTCCCGCTGGAACAGACAGTGTGGTGATGGTCGAGCATACCGAAGCCATCGATTCGACAACCATTGAGATATACAAAAGCGTAGCTCCGGGAGCTAATGTTATCCAGGCCGGGGAGGATTATTCCAAAGGAGAGATCGTCCTGCAGCAAGGGCAACAGATTGATCCTCCCCAAATGGGGGTCCTGGCAGCTTTCGGCAAAAAGGTGGTAACGGTTTGCCGCAAACCGGTAATCGGAATTCTTTCAACAGGCGATGAAATCGTGCCCGTTGACCAGTTTCCATGTGCCGGAGAGATTCGCGATATCAATACCTACACCTTGTCTGGCCAGGTATACGAATGCGGATGCCTTCCGAAGGTGTTCGGTATTGTAAACGATGATTTCGATACCCTGGCAGAACGATGCGTGCAAGCCATTGAGCAGACCGATGCGGTTCTGATTTCCGGAGGCAGTTCCGTGGGTGTAAGAGACTTTACCATTGAAGCCATCGAAGCTTTGCCGGGTTCCGAGATCCTTTTTCACGGTATCTCCATTAGCCCGGGCAAGCCCACCCTCCTGGCCCGCGTGGGAACAAAACAGTTCTGGGGCCTTCCCGGCCATGTCGTTTCGGCGATGGTCGTGTTCCAAACGGTCGTCCGCCCATTTCTGGATCATATCCGCGGGCTTTCCAGCGGGCAGCGGAAAGGTGATTTTTTCCGGGCTGTTCTGGACCGCAATATCGCGTCTACTCAGGGACGGGTTGATTACATACGGGTCGCTCTGCAGGTATCCGACGGTCGCGTTATTGCATCGCCCATACGGGGAAAATCCGGATTGATCAATACCATGGCCAAAGCCGACGGCCTGGTGGTCATCGGCATCAATGAAGAGGGATTAGACAAGGGTACCGAAGTCCCGGTGATTGGGCTGCGCCGGTGGGGTTGATGGGAACGCGCGTTGTTTGGACAGGAATCGCCTGCTGCCAGCAAAGGTAAAAAATGAAAACAAAACGGAATGTTTATCTCAAAATGAAAACTTTGGAGGAAGCCTGCCGAATTATTCATGAACGGTTTCCCTGCAGGACCAACGCGAAAGCTGAAACGGTGGATGTACCCCAATCCGTGGGAAGGGTACTGGCATCACCGGTGTGGGCCAAACTGTCGGCACCTGGTTTCAATGCCGCCGCAATGGACGGTGTTGCCGTGCGGGCTGAAGCCACTTACGGTGCTTCTGAGACGCAGCC
>CAZKYZ010000636.1:0-1975 GCA_964557055.1 uncultured Desulfobacterales bacterium | reverse complement strand
ATAGTGCCGATTGCCGAGAATGATTTGAAGGATACGACGCATTTTATGCTCGTCATCCACGATCAATACACGATGTTTCTTCATGGTTTTAACAGACTAAAGCTCATTATTAATCGGAAAGTGCAAAGTAAACCTGGTGCCTTCACGGAATTTGCTTTCCACGCTGATTCTTCCCTTGTGATTTTCGACAATTCTGTTTACGGTTGCCAACCCCAGACCTGTTCCCTCTTTTTTGGTTGAAAAAAAAGGATCGAAAATTCGATTAAGATCTTTATCTTGAATACCTGTCCCTGTGTCTTCAAATTCCACCCGAACACCATCCATATTCCGAGAGTTATTACGGTTTTTAGGTTGAGATTCGAAATCGGTCGTAACGGCTATATTACCCCCGTCCGGCATGGCTTCACAACAATTGATGAGCAGGTTTAAAATAACCTGTCTGATCTGCTCCCGGTCAATCAGTAAAACCGGTATCTTCTGATTGCAATTCTTGACAATTGAGATTTGTTTCTCTGTAGTTTTTTGATATTTCCAAAAACGAACTGTTTCTTCGATGATCTCATTAATATCGACTTTTTGAAAATTTGGAGGTTGGGGGCGGGAGTAACTTAATAGATCACGAACTTTTGTGTTCAATCGGTTCACTTCCTCGATAATGAACCCGGCAACTTCCAATTTAACAGCTGTGTCTTCTGTTTCATCAACCAAAATCTGAGCGGTTCCCTTTATAATTCCAAGGGGATTTTTTATTTCATGGGCGATTCGGGTCGTCAGTTCTCCCAGAGCTGCCATTTTTTCTTTTTGCATCAAGCTTCTATAAGTATTCTTGAGCTCCTTTTTGCTTTTTTTTAATGAAACAGCCATTTCATTAAAAGACTTGGCAAGCAAACCGAATTCGTCGGCGGTATCGAGGGAGATTTCCTGTTCATAATTGCCGGAAGCAACGGTTTCCATGCTCCGGGAAAATTTTTCAATCGGTCCGGTAACAAAACGGCTTAATATCAAAGCAACACCGATTCCGAGTAATATGGAAACCATGCTTGTCATTATGGCTACCAGGATATTTTTGGTAATTTCAGCCCGCATATACGCAAGAGAAAATCCCACCCTGACTGTGCCCCATTTGTTCGAATCGATAAATACCGGCACGGATATGTCATTGATTCGGGTTTTAAAGTCAGGATTATAGTAAGTTTGCACCAGAAACGTTTTAACCAGTTCCTGAACATTACGGTTTACCTGCTGGGGTATTTCATTCCATACCCCAGGACTTTGGGCGAGAATGTGATCGTGTTTGTCAGTGATGAAGACATAGGCGATATTTTTCTTTTTGATCATGTTGTTGACATATTCATTTAAAGTATAAAAATCATTTCTGATAATCGGATCGATACTTCCCTGGGCCAATGTCTGGGTTAGTATTAAACCTTCATCTCGAACCTGTCTGAGGTAGCTACGATTCCAGCGAAAATGATTCACGAGCGATAGAATCGTAATCGAGATAATAATTACGAAAATAAACGAGTAAATAAACCTCATTTTCAGGCTTAGTTCTTTAAACTTTAGAAAACCCATTTTCTCGCTCTACGTATAGCATCGTAATCATTGTCTTCGGCTTCCTCAAAACCTTCTATCTGGACATGTTTTGACAATCCCAGCGTTTCCGGAGTCTTGCCGATCTTTAAAAATGCTTTTTTTAATCGGGTCGCCAGTTCATTATCCAGCCCACCCCTTACACTAAAGGGACCCAGAAATACCGGTTCAGACTTCCAGATGATCCTCAATTCCTTTACCCTGGGATTTGCTAATTCCCACCGGGTGGTCGTCATGGCGGCCCCTGCGACGTTCCCGGTATAAACCGACAAGAGTACCGAATCGTGATTGCCGGTATAGATCACTTCGGAAAAATACGCTTTGGGATCGTTAATACCCTTTTGTCGCATCATGGCAACCGGCAGGAGGTATCCGGTCGTCG
>CAZKYZ010000635.1:0-1977 GCA_964557055.1 uncultured Desulfobacterales bacterium | reverse complement strand
AAACGAACTGCTCAATTGGGTACAGCCTGGCCAATAGTTGATCCCCCGTCCAACGTTAGTTGCAGCGCCGGATCGGATTATCATCCGATCCGGCGGATTCCTACTATGCCTGCCGGCAAATCATTATTTATTGTTTGGCGGCGATGGCAATCGCTTCATTAATCTCATCCCATGTAAAATAGCCTTCATCAACATAATACTGCCATACGCTCTTGACACCATCAAGAAATCCCTGCCGATTTTTTGGATCCATCTGGTTGACCTTGAGTTTGGTTTTCAAAATATTAAAGTAACCAACCTCGGAGTTGAGCCAGATTGTATCGCTGTAGATCATTGTCGCTTCGGCAACCGCATCAAAGATCGCTTTTAGATCATCCGGCAAACCATTGTACCAGGATGGGTTGACATAAAACGGATCCGGGTGCACCTGCCAGTTCACAACCGAAAGATATTCCTGGGCCTCGTAAAATTTCATATCGACAGCGTTGGAAAACGGGTTCTCCTGGCCGTCGACGACTTTGGTTTTAAGCGCCATATAGGTTTCCGTATAGGCAACCTGCTGAGGATTGGCACCAAGCGCCTTGAAGGTCCGGATGGTGACATCAATCGGGGGGGTCCGCATCTTCAAACCTTTGAGATCTTCAACAGTATTGATGGGCCTCTTGCTGTTGGTAATGTTGCGCATACCGCCTGCGACTCCCGTGGCCGGAATATAGATACCGTTTTCCATGGCTCCCTTGTTGATCGATTTACCAAGGTCGCTGCGCATAACGGCTACCACTTTATCGGCATCTTCAAACAGAAAGGGAAGCGTATACATCAGGTATTTTTTATTGGCTCTTTCGAAAAGGCCGCCCCGGCTGCCCTGCACGGTTCCCAGTTTAACCATTTCCAGCACTTCGGCTTCTTTACCCAGTACCCCGGAAAAATAGAGTTCAACCTGAATTCTTCCGCCGCTGGCCTTTTCGAGGGTGTTTTTGAAAAAGACCATCGATTTGCTGCGGGGGTGGTTGTCGGACTGTGTATTGGCGTATTTAAACACATACGTTTCGGCGGACGCGATACTTGGCCCAATAGTAAGTGAAAGACCAACTGCCAGCACGATTAAAAAAAGAAATAGATTTCGTTTTTTCATCTGTAATCCTCCTTTTCCCGTTGTTGTAAAATGATCATGATTGCCGATTACATTATTGGTTCCTGGTAGATAAAAGGCATAAAAATATACAAATGAGCATTATCTCATAAAGGTTCGGAAGTCAATCCAGACGGTACATAAAAATGAAAAGTAAGTGGGTAGTGTTTGTTTGCCTGGTTTTGACGAACGAAATCAAAGTAGGCCATTGATGATAGCAGCCGGTGGGTCGTTCCTTTTGGGAGCTCAACTTCTTTCGATAGTTCTCCAAGGCCCAACCCGCGGGGAAACTGTGCGAGGATATCGAGAATAATTCCTGTGCGTTCAATGGTTTGCACCAGGTTGGTTTTTCCCCTTTGGCATTATCTTTGCAAATTGCATAGGAGATGAAATTTCATAATGCGAAACGATGTTTCGCAATACGTTATCACTACGTCTTTTGCCGCTGCTTGTCAAGTATTTTTAGTCGTCGGGGGAACATTCTAATAGTTCCTAACGGACAACAGAAAATGGGCTTGATAAAGAGGATCAAATCAGTATAAAAAATTATCTTACTGAGCGTAACATTTGAGTATATTGATTATGCTTATTTCGATGAAAATCATGAGAAGGGAGCTTGCGCGTATTCAACTGCAGCTTGCATCCGGTCATAGGGCTTGGGATGAACATGATGGTCATCTGGGTCCGGGGCTGCTGAACGCCTGCGGCTGCACCGGCTGAAAAAGACAAAAGCATATTGTATTCGGGCGAGCGCGCACCACGCACGCGCCGGGGAAATGTAAACCCTATCGTTGCATAAAAAACATGGCGAAGAGAGCTAAAGTGGCTGTAAATTTGATAAAAAC
>CAZKYZ010000634.1:0-1977 GCA_964557055.1 uncultured Desulfobacterales bacterium | reverse complement strand
GATTGATCTCTTTCTTTTTTTTCAGGCAGGTGTCGTCAATCTCGATAAGGGTATCATCCCATCCGATGATTTCGTAGGCAGCCTCCTTATCCTTTTGGGTTTCCGTTTCGGCTGCAATCAAATCACCATTGTAAATATACAAGCGCCCGACGCCTTCGGCTGACCGGATGGTCAGTGTACAGGTCTTTTTTTCCATCTGGACCATTTGGAGAAAAGCGCCAAGGCTGATTCCCTGAATAAGACCACCGACACTAGAATCCATTTAAGCGATATCCTTTCAACTTACATGAATTGAAAAAAAATCCAACCCGAACCGACAATGAACAGTGGAGCGATGAGCATGTCGACGATCTCCTTGGCAAGAACGGAGGGCTTTTCAGATGTGTTTTTCTGCTGCTCGGCGAAGAACTGTTTTTGGAGAAGCGTGAATATCAGGAAAATTCCCGTGGCCTGGATAATAGAGATGTCGGGCAGGTTAAACGTTTTTACCATAAACCATGTCCACATGTTTGATAATGCCCAGCCTTTAACGAAGGGGACTATAAAAATAGCGCAAAGAAAAAGAAGGACCCTCAAGAGAGACTGAAAGAAGGCCACGGCATAATTATTTTTTCCAGCCATGTTTTCTCTCGATTATTCGTAAAAATGACACAAGACTGCTGTGCCGGCCTCATAGCAACACCTGGGCAATACACCGGTGTATGGATCATTCCATATATTGATTGTTGTCCCAGCCAACCGGCGGGGACCTGAAAATAACGATAGGTTACGTTAATTTACAATCAATTGAGTGATTTGTCAAAACGAAAATTCCGGTTACTGCTGCTGTCTTTCGAAACGGGATGCAGAACTTTGAATACAAACGGCTATCATTCGGATACTGGTTTTAAATATCGATCAATCGATACGGGTTCCGAAATCAGGCCCTGTTTCAGCATAATCGTTTCCGTTTGCATCCATCCCTCGGTATCAATGGCTCCAATGGCTAAGTCATGACGCGGTTTAACCAGTTTTCGGGTGATGTCGAGCTGCTTCTCGATCAGTTCCGGAGAAGAATCCTTGTCAAACTCTGCAATCGTGGCGACGGTCTTCTGCCGGTTGTCCGGATCCATCGCTTCTTCCCATCCCTGTAGCAGGGCTGCCGTAAAGCGTTTCACGATTTCGGGATTGTTTTGGATCATTTTTTCAGAGGTTACAACCGAGTTGGCAACAAAGTTAACACCAAATTTGGAGGGAATCAGGAACCCGACGTCTTCTCCCGATTCCTGCAGCTTCTCGCTGATAAATATACCCTGACTATTTCGGTAGACCGGCCACAAGTCGACCTTTCTCTGATAAAACGGCGTATAGTCATACCGGACGGAGAAAAGGGTTACTTCACTTTCGGCAATACCGGCTTTGGCGAGCAATGTTCGCATGATGATTTCGTCGTTGCCACCATATGTGATCCCCAGGATCTTGCCTTTTAGATCCTTCAGGGAATCTATGGAAAACTCAGATGTGCGATAGATCCACTGCAGCGGGTTTATCTGAAACAGCTGCGCAATGACAATAACCGGTGCCCCCTTGGCTCTGGCGCGGATAACCTGATCGGCGGAAGCGACACCGAACTGGGCATGACCGAGTTCGAGCTCCTTGATGGCGTCTCGCTCCGGTCCGCCGGCCTTAACGGTTACGGTAAGACCTTCACTTTTAAAAATACCGTGCACATCAGCATAGAGGTCACCGGCTACGGAGGTGTTAAACAGCCATTTTAAACGATAGTTAATCCGTTCCTCGGCTGCTTGTACCGTTATTGCTGAAGAAATCAGACACAAAACGAACAAGAGCGATACCACACTTCTTCCCAGATCTATTTTTTCGGTTTTCATTGCAATACCTCCTTATAATGCTTCCCATGATTTTCTTATGCTAGAACCGGCCCATTCCAGAATCCCCTGATAAACCGAAAGGGTGATTCCGATCAGAAACAGGGCA
>CAZKYZ010000633.1:0-1984 GCA_964557055.1 uncultured Desulfobacterales bacterium | reverse complement strand
TTGTCAATGCCGCGTGTCGTTTGATAAAAGCGATCCCAGAAAATGATTCATCTGTTTATACCACCAGGGCCAGTCATGGTTTACATCATGGCCCCAGTATTCCACGCAAGCCGGGATGGATTTTTCCCCGAGCAGGAAATCCAGGTGACGGGTGTCTTCGAGGGCTTCATCTTCCCAGGCACCTCTTCCCACACACGCAATGATCTTGCTCCGTCGATACAGATCCAGATACCAGGGATCGTTCAGGCCGGGCAGGTAGCTCAAAGGAGAGTTGAAATAGACATCGGACAATTCGGCAGCCAACAGTTGAAATTCGGGCCGGTCCAGACGGTAGAGACCGCTCAAGGCGATGGTTCCTTCAAAGACATCCGGATGCTTCAAAAAAAAGTTTACCGCATGGTAAGCTCCCATGCTGCAGCCGTTGGTCATCACCCGCTCCTGTGGCGAACGGCAGTGGCGGCGGATAAACGGAACAACCTCCTCCACGATATAATGGTCGTAGGCTTCATGCCGGTCATTGCGCTCCCTGGGAGAAACGGCATAATTGTACCAGGACGCTTCATCGACACTGTCCACACAAAACAGTTTGACCTGGCCTGAATTGATAAAACCGGCAATGGCTCTGATCATTCCCATGCCCTCATAATCGAAATATCGGCCCCGGGAACAGGGAAAACCGATGATTGGTTTTCCCCAATGTCCATAGACCTTCAGGGCCATATCGCGGTTCAGATGGCTGCTCCGCCAATGGTGCTCTTCAATGTGCATGGGCGTTCCCTTGTTCTGTTTCGTGAATAAATTTCACTATTTCAAATAGTTCATCCAGGCGCTCGGTTCTGAAAATATAGCCGATATCACCCAGAGCGCTGCTGAATACCCCGGGGACGCTTTCGACCTGAAGCATAAAGGTTCCGTAGCGCGACAGGATATCCTCGTGGTTGTGTGCATAATGTTGGTTGAACTTGCGGCTGGCATAACAGCAATGGTAGTCCCGAGTATAATTCAAATCCGTCCGGTTGTGGACCAGCAAGTCGGCCCAGGTCCGGTAGATGTCCATGTCACAGGCGTAGTTGAACATGTCGGTGGTATACCCGCCCGGAGGCCTTATATTGACTTCCAGGGCCACATAAGTTTCATCTCCGGCCGTTTTGAAGAATTCAATGTGAAAAAACCGTTCCCTCACCTGAAACGTTCTGAGGCATTCGCGACCGATTTTTTCCAGGGTCGGGGGAATATCCCGCAACGAATAATAGTATAGGTGCCGTGCCTCATTGACGGTTTCCATGATGCCCTGGCTGAAGGTGTGAGCCGTGTAAAATACCGGCTTGCCGTTCCGGTCCGCCAGTCCGTCGAAGGAATAAATGGTGCCGGATATAAATTCTTCCATAATGAAGTCCGTGGCGGGCTTGGCTTTAAAAAAAGCATCAAGGTCCTCGTTGTCGTTAATCCGATAGGTGGCGATGGCGCCTACCCCGTCATCCGGTTTAACAATTACCGGATAACCGGTTTCCCGAATCAGGGCGCGCGCATCCTGCATGGTATGAACGACCCGTCCCCGGGCAACCGGTACGCCGGCCTTGCGAAAATTAGCCTTCATAAAGGATTTGCGGCGAATAAAATCAATTTCGTTGCCGCGAACGCCGAATATGTTGAAATCGTCCCGCAAGCGGGCCTCGGTACTCAACCAGTATTCATTGAGGGAGTCAAGACGGTCGATTTTCCCGTAGCGGTGGGTAAAGAAACCGCAGGCCCGCACCAGGGCATCATGGTCTTGCATATCATCCACCGCATAATATTCGGTCAGCGCCGCGCGAACCTCTGCCGGCAAGTTGTCGTATGGTTCATCACCGATACCCAAAACATTCGCGCCCACGGCTTTCAGGTTCAGGCAAAACCGAAAGTAATGGGGTGGAAAATGAGGAGACAGGAATACAACGTTCATGGGTTCTTCCTTTTCTGGTTCTTCTTTTCAGTTTATCTGTAC
>CAZKYZ010000632.1:0-1985 GCA_964557055.1 uncultured Desulfobacterales bacterium | reverse complement strand
CTGTGCAGGCGACGGTTGTCGAGCCGGAACCCGTGCAGGCCATATTGGTCGATCCTGACAAAAAGAACGATCTGTCGGATTGGAACCCCTTGCCGCAATCAGGAGGACTCCCGGCAGTAACCATCAAAACCATTTCCGAATCTAAGGATCACAGCATCCAGAACCATGTGGTTTATCTCTTCCTGGAAACAAGCCCGGGGTTCTTTGAACCAAAACACCTCAAAATACAGGTCGACAGGCTGGAAGAGGTTCCCGAATTTATTGGTGACCTGAAAATTCCGGAGAATATCACCCATTGGTGGAAAAACACGGCCTCTGTCAACAATTGGGTTTGGATGAATCCCTTTCCCATTCCTGTTAAATGGGGCACGGCCATAGAAAACATACCTGGGATTTACCGCGTCCGCGTAAGGGGTTACGAAAATGGGGGATGGAGTCCCTGGCGTAATTTTTACATAAAGTCATACGCGTTTTCCCAGACGAATCCGGATAGTATGAAAATGGCAGATCAGGCCGATGCGTTTATTCATGCCGAGCAGTCAAAGCATCCTTCCCTTCAGTCGAAAAACCCACCAATCGGGGGCCAGGGTGGTGTCGGCAGCGATAGTTTTTTTGATATATTTTTTGAAACCACGCCGCCGGATAAACCTGTACCTGAATTGAAACAGTCCAAAGGTGCGAAATCTCTAAAAGGGAAAAATGTCGGTGAGGTTCAAAAAATGAAACCCGGCGAAGATATGGCTGTGGAAATGAGCAAAACAAATGATCCGCCGGTGGTGAAGGAGCAAACACCTTTTGTAAAACCCGCCGAACTGGCGATAAAAAATATTACAGGGCTTCCAAATATAGTTGACCCGGACAAAACGTATCCCATAAGTGTCCTGATCGTCAATCATGGCGGACGCAAGGCCGAATTTACACTATGCTGCGCAGGTTCTTCCTTGTATGGATGCAATAAGGGTAAACCGCAGTTTCATGAAATTGACGGCAACACATCGCAGACGTTGCCGATGGTCATTCGACCGACAAAGTCCTTTTTCAAGAATGGGAAATGGCATGGTGTTTCTCGGAAAGGGTAAAACTTCACCCGATGATACGAAAAGGGCAACGAACCTGGGAGCGAATCCTCCCTGCGATTCCCGTTTGGCCGGCGTGGAACTGTTCTGTGACGAAAACCCGGATAACCATCAGGTTAGGCTTGAAATCAATTCCAAACAAAACCTGTCCAGGTCGCAAATGGAAAAGAAAACTACCATACAGAAAACACCGTCATTGGGGAATGAAAACCAACCCGGAAATTCGGACAATGCAACCAGAAGTGGACAATAAGAAGCGATAGGGGTCTGACCATACATTGAAAATACGGGATCGACAACTATCAAGAGCACAACAGTGTCTTCATTCTTCACTAATTGAAGATCTTCAGGATAATTACGAATTTAATTGATCAATTCCAGGGTTTCTGTTACCGTGATTTCCATCTTCATGGGCGCTTTTTCTTTCTTTTTGGTTTGTCGCAAAACCTTTATAAAGGAAAAGCGCTTTTTTTTCTAGATACTACAATTTCACACAATAAACATTACACTACCTTTAATAATATATTGAAATAATAATATTAACCATTTTTTTGAGCTTGTCTTATTGAGCGGCCTTTTTTGTCCAGAGGAATGAGCTGACATGCATTTTATCCGTAAAAATCTGGCTGTTTGCGGGTTCCAAGGAATTGGAAACCGGCAAGAATTTGAATCGCATGGGTTTGATGCCCAACTGCAATGTGTTGCGTCCTTCGACGAATGGCTGCAGGAGTGTATGGAAGTAAAGAAACTTCCCTTTGATGATGGAAAGCCCATTCCCAGGATCGTTCTTGAAGAAGCGATAAAGTGGCTTGGCGAACATTGGGAAATGGGTTCCAAAATCCTGATTTCCTGTGCAGGCGGTCAAAGCCGAAGTGTAAGCATGGCGATTTCAATTTTATATACGAAATC
>CAZKYZ010000631.1:0-1986 GCA_964557055.1 uncultured Desulfobacterales bacterium | reverse complement strand
ACGATGATCACATCAAAATTTTTTGCCGCCATATTGCCTCCTCCATATTGCCTCCTTTGAATGAATTGAACAAATAAAACGAAAGCTCGATTTTCTTTTGACGGTCGCCGGTTTTCGAAAAATCCGGAACCACGATGAATCGTAGAGAATTCATTCTGATCTGCAACGGTTTTACCTGGTTTTTGCAAAAGCGGTGCCATGCCCTACAGAATCCATTTGTATCAATAGTTACAAGGTGTTACTATATTGCTCATTTTCAACCAGACAGGCCATGCGCAAAATATCGCGCATAATGCACAATATTCTGACCAATGTCTTGACAGCTGTCCCTCATAAATTTAGGCTAGTGCCCATTTATCCATTCGCATGGATCGGAAATCATGGTGCGGGATGGAAACTATCGAATTTTACACGCAGGAGCGACACATGAGTACTAACAGAATCGCGGCCCTTGTCCCGGAAACACTTGTCGGCAATCAGCGCCGCCTCCTGGCGGTTGCCGCCATGTTCGAGGAGGACTTTTCCATCGATTGGCTGGAAGAACTGTCCGGCTGCAAGCCCACACAACTGCTGCAAATCTTTGAACAGGCAGTTACCGACAAACGGCTGCGAAGCATCGGCCCGGGCGTGTATCGATTTTCTGATCCGAAACTGCGTGCGCAGTATCTGGAAAACATGCCCGAAGAAGAAAATCACTACCTTCATCAAAAAATTTCCGACATCTTGATGAACGAGCTCTCCGAGGATGACGGCAAGGCCCACCTCCTCACCCACCACCTGCTCCAGACGCCCAACGACCTGGAACGAAGCCGCTGCCTGGTCCAGGCCGGCGATGCCCACTTGCGCCTGTACAACACGAGAACGGCTTTTCAGTGCTATGCCAAGGTCATGGAAGACCTCACGCATCTTTCGGGGGTCGAAGAGGATCGTCTGTTCGCAGAAACAGCCATCAAGTATTCCAAGCTTTCCACGGCGCGCCACGAGACCCAAAAAGTGCTGGGTATCCTTTCCGATGCACTGCAACGTGCAAAACGTCTGGAATACGTCTCTTTCCAGGCGTTGTTACAGATGCACATCGCAAAAAACGAATGGCTTCAGGCAAAATACGAAAAAGCGGTGAAGAGCTTTGACAAAGGCTGGAAAATAGCCACGGATCTGGACGATCCCAAGCTGCTGCGAACCGCAACAACCTTCAGCACGTTTTTCCTCTACTGGCAGGGTCGTTTCAAAGAGGTGGTGGAGCACTACGAAAATTCGGTTACCGATGTCGAAAAACTGCCCGCTGGCCATTTTTCACTGCTTGCAGCGATTACGGTGGGGTATTGCTATGCCGGCATCGGACAGGTCACCCAGGGATTGGGCATGCTGGATGCGATCCGCAATCTCTGTAAGGATCGCGGCGATTTGTACTGGGGCTCTTTTGCACTCGGCAACATGGGCGCCGTCATGATCAGCATGCGGCGACTGGAGGAGGCCCAGGAATATCTAAAGCAGGCTTCCCGGGATGCAAAGCAGGTCGGCAACGACTGGGTGTGGCTCAATTGCCGGATCATGCTGGCATATGTGCATTTCCTCACGGGAAAGAACAAACAGTGCATCCGCTATCTCGAAGAGTTTCTGGCCCACAGCCGCAAGGTCCAGGCCACCGTCCAGCCGTATCCCTATCTGCTGGCCCTTTCCCTGGCGATGAAGGAAGGCCGCCTTCAGAAAGTTGCAGGTGTTTCACTGAAGCAGGAAATCAACCGCAAGCTGCGCGGAAAAAATGTATACATGAAAGGTGTGGCCTACCGCTACCAAAGCTACCTCCAGGGGTTGGACGGCGAACCCGTTGAAAAAGCCATCGACTCTCTGAACCACGCCATCAAATGGGGAAGGAAATCCGGCCATGCCATTGAGATCGCCAAATCCAAGCTGGATATGGCCAGGCTTTACCTGTCCATGGGGGAAGAAAAACGGGCGCTGAAACTTGCAAGAGAGGGAACGTCC
>CAZKYZ010000630.1:0-1993 GCA_964557055.1 uncultured Desulfobacterales bacterium | reverse complement strand
TCTTAATGGCTACCTGGTAACCCAGATAGCCGTTTTTTTTTGTCGTACATCTCGTGCGGGCAGTTGTCTGATGAGGACAGGACCTTGGTGTTGTTCCTGTTCATTCATTGCTGAAAAATTAATCGTATGGCCGGCTATTGTCCTCCCGGCGACGGTCAACGGGAAAACGCAAGGAAAAACAACTGCCGCTGCCGGCCCGGCTCACCACCGTAATAGCACCTCCATGATCTTCCATGTTCTGCTGGGTAATAAACAGTCCCAAGCCTGTTCCACGGTGGTGCAGACGGTCATTGCTGGTGGTAAAGTAGGGGTCGAATATTTTTTGCTGCACCGCCAGCGTCATTCCGGGGCCATTGTCACGAACATGTATCGCGATGTCCGGCTGGCGACCGTTGTTTTGAATGACCTCTGTTATAATGTCTATCCTGCCGCCGGGGTTGCTGTTGTCTATCGCGTTGGCCAGAACGTTCAAAACCGCCTGCTTCATTTTTTCCATATCCATCCAGGCATATTCCGTTTTGGGACAATAGCGTCGCTGTATCTGTATCCTGCTGGCCTTACTCTGGGGCGAAACAAGCAGAATGGTTTTATCGATCAGCGTGTGCAGAGCACACTTTTCAAAAAAAGGTTTCTTGGGGCTGGCAAAGTCAAGCAGTTCGGAAAGCAGGGCGTTGACACGATCCGTTTCTTCCCGAGCGATTTGATAGAAATCGTTACGAAATTCGGGGTCGTCATATTTTTGGGGCAACATCTGGATGAATGTACCGATGGCCGTCATTGGGTTTTTAATTTCGTGAGCCAGCCGAGCAGCCAGGTTTCCCAAAAATGAAAACTTTTCGGCACGGCCCAGAAGGCTGCGGGATTTTTTTAACATCTGCATTTGAAGGTTCAGTTCCCCGTAAAGACGGGCATTTTCGATGGCGATGGCGATCAGGGGAGAAAAAATCTCCAGGGTTTCGCGTGTTTCAGGTGGAATTTCGCATCCTTCCACCGTATCGGTGACAAGTACACCGATGACCTTCGACCGGGTTATCAGTGGAACCACAAAAGCAGAAGATGGTGCTGTCTTTAAAAATATTTTTTGTTTTTTCAGGTTTTCTCCCGGTACTATGGGAACGTATTCGGAGCTGCCTGAACTCGCGACGCGGGCAAGAATATTTGGGGTATAATCGACGGAGATGGACCATGATTTCAGATCCTGCAGATTTTCATCTTCGTATCCAATGCTGTGGAGGTATTCCAGCCGGCGGCGCTTTTTGTTAATCAGCAGTACGGCGGCTCTTTCGATCCGGCAGGCCCGGACCAGCAGCGGCATGATGACATCCAGAAGCTGTTCCAGATCAAGAAGAGAGAGAATTGCCTTGCCGGTCTCCTGTACGGCCGTGAGCTGTTGTATTTTTAAATTCAATTTTCGATTCAAGCGACTGACTTCTTCGAATTTATACCGAATCAACCGCTTATCTGCCTCCATTTCCCCAATAATTTCAGTAAGAATCTTTTTGGATGACCAGAAACGGGACAGAGAAGATAAAAATCGTGCTTTTCGTTTCCAGGTAAGACGATATTCGCAGTACGAACTGCCGGAAAAAGCACAGGTGCTTTCGGTGAGCGTCAGCGGGGGGTCACCCCACAAAAGGGGAAGATGCTTGAAAAGGCCTTTAATGTACTGACACGCTTTTTGGTTAATATCCATTTCTAAATGCCAATAAATTCGGATAATTGCGCTTTTTCGAGTCTGTTGCAGCACGTGGATGGTTTTGTTTCGGCTCCAGCGGTCGTTTAGCTCCTGTGCCCTGGACAGGGCATCCTGATAAGGACCGGACGCATCAAAGACAATACGTTGCCCATATCCAAGTACGAATTTTTGGACAGTATGACGTGCGATTTTAAAGGGTGCCGAATTATCATTCAGGAGATGGCATGCCCGGTCAAAAAGTGTGGTCATTACGCGGCAGGACATCCAGTTGTTCGGATCTTTTAAATATACGATGGT
>CAZKYZ010000629.1:0-1998 GCA_964557055.1 uncultured Desulfobacterales bacterium | reverse complement strand
TTGCCGAAGTACTGGTTCGATCAGGTCTCGATTCGATCGGCGTTTCCCTGGACAGTGGCAATCAGAACCACGTCAACCAAATGCGTGGAAATCAAAAAGCGTTTTCGGGAGCAATCAATGCCATTCGACTGTTGGCTGCGGCACGAAAAAAAACCAGATCTAAAACACCGAACATTACCGTGTCAACTGTTCTTACCACTGGATCCAGCAAGAATGTGGCCGAACTTATTGACCTGGCCAGACACGCCGAGGCCGATGCCATCTCTTTTGGAAGCGTTCAGACCATTAACGATGACCCACCCGCTTTGGATAGTGATAATTTCAATGCAAACGGTGAAGATTTACGGAATGTTGTCACGTATATCCGGAAGGCCCGGAAACACGATTCCTTTATCGACAATTCGGCAATTTATCTTAAACACCTGCAACACTACGTTTCCGGCTATTTTCCCAATATCCGCTGTTATGCCGGATATCATTCAATCGTAATTGATTGTTATGGTCACATCTTCCCCTGTTTTTATTTCTTTGAAAAGAACAGGGCCATCACAAACATTGGACAACTTTCTTCGCTTCGTGATTTTTGGTATGGCAGTCAATACAATTTGCTGCGCAAAAAACTGTTGCGCTGCCAAGAATGTTTTTTTATCTGCCAGATGGAACCAAATGCAATCTATAACAGGTTTTTACCACAAAATGAACACCTCTGAAAAATACATCGATTACCAGGAACAGGCTTCGGTATACACCCAGAAAGTGCTGTCCAGACAGG
The DNA here is from genome assembly GCA_964557055.1 of uncultured Desulfobacterales bacterium. Taxonomy (GTDB): domain Bacteria; phylum Desulfobacterota; class Desulfobacteria; order Desulfobacterales; family CAZKYZ01; genus CAZKYZ01. The sequence goes on along the minus strand of CAZKYZ010000629.1, from coordinate 1,226 downwards.
ATCGTCAAAAACCGTCAAAAACATTCGGATGTTTTGATCGTACGTATTGGTGCTGGAAATTCACAGATTTTCCGGGATCCCGCTTTCAGGAGGGTCTGTATACGCTTTGCTATTTTTATGAATACGGTACTCAGGAGCAGTTCATGTGCTCCAACCAAAACCTCATGGAATGGATCGTTGCCGGTTTTAATTTTTGGCGCCGTATTCAGTACTCAGACGGGTCATTCGATGAAGCATATCCAAATGAAAAAAGTTTGGCGGCAACTGCTTTTACCAGTTTCTATGTGGGGCAGGCCTATTTGTTGCTGGGGAAAAAGCTGCCGATTTATCGACAAAGAGACCTCATCCAGACTTTTTTCAAAGCTGGGCAATGGTTGTGCCATAATGATGAGTCCCATGGCTTCCTGTCCAACCATCTGGCTGTCGCGGCGGCCGCACTTCTAACCATCCACAAAATTACCGGTGATGCTCAGTTTTTAAAGCGTACCCATTATTTCCTGAACAGAATTTATCGGCATCAATCCAATGAAGGCTGGTATGAAGAATATGGCGGAGCCGATCCAGGCTACCAGACACATTGCATTTTTTATCTGGCCTGGATATGGAAACAAACCGGTGATAAGGAATTGTTGGAAAGCCTGGAGAAATCATTATCCTTTATTCACTACTTTTTTCATCCCAACGGTTCCCTCGGCGGTGAGTATGGAAGTCGAGATACGGAATTTTATTTTCCCGCCGGTTTTGAAATTCTATCGGGCGTTTCCGCGACCGCTTCAACGATCTGTCGGTTCATGCGACCTTTTGTGCGCAGCCGTTCTGTTGTAGGGCTGGATGCCATGGATGCGTACAATCTCTTCCCCATGCTAAACAACTACCTTTTTGCCGCCCAATTCGCAAGGCCACTTGATGACACCGGCACAAGCATGCCTTGTGAATCGATAATTGATGCTCACTATCCGGATGCGGGCTTGACTATCTGCGGAACAAAATCTTATTATGCTGTGTTAGGCCTTTCGAAGGGCGGCGTTTTAAAGGCCTGCGATCAATCCAATAAAAACCACTTTTTTAGTGACTGTACCTACTGGACAAAACTGGTTGATGGGACTGTCGCATCCTGCCAATATCTTTCGTCTGATCGGACCTGGACCATCCATGAACAAGAATATCAAGTGACCAGGCCGTTTGTGAAGATAAGCAGAACAGTTTTCACACCTCATATGTTTGTT
>CAZKYZ010000628.1:0-1999 GCA_964557055.1 uncultured Desulfobacterales bacterium | reverse complement strand
GTGCTGCAAGGATATCAAGCGCGCCTCACTGGCTAAAGAGACCCGGACAATTTTACAATTGGGTCAAAAGGTCATGGCGCTGTACCAGGGGGATTTTTTGCCCGAAAACCCCTATGCGTCCTGGGTGGAAATGAAACGGCGGGCGTTAAAGGATGAATATCTTGCCGTGCTCATGGCCATGGTTGACATCCATACAGAAAAAAAGCATTTTCAAGCCGCCATCGAGTGCTGCCGATTGGCAATCACAGCCGACGCCTGCCTTGAGAATGCCAACGGCAAACTCATGCAAATCTATGTCCAGCAGGGACGCCGTAACGATGCCATCAAATTGTACCAGCAATTGCGAGCCGGTCTTGAGCTTGATCTGGGTGTCGAGCCCGACCCGGCCATCACCGCGCTCTATCACCGGATTTGCAAAGGTTCCCGAACAGACGCTTCAATAACGGGCTGAAACATATTTAAGAAGTGGTTTGTAACCTTTTTTTAACCCTCCATTTGCTAACTATCATTACATGTCCAACCTGAGGCATTTCTTGTTGCCTCGGATCAAACCACAGTATCGTCGACTGCTACCGGCTCCGGTATAACTGTCTGCCGATGTTGAACATCTCAAGGGCCGGAACGTTATCGTTTTCATCCTTAACTCAACCATATAATATAAGGAGGAGTCATTCATGAAGCTGGATCGACGGCAGTTCATTCAGGTTTCGGGCGCCGCGGCGGCAGGTCTGGCTGTCAGCCGATTGGGCTTTGACCTTAAACCGGTCGAAGCACACGCCCAGATGATTAAAACCAAGTATGCCAAGGAGACGACAACCATCTGCTGCTATTGTGCGGTGGGCTGCGGGGCCATTGTACATACCAGTAAACGCGGCGATGGCCGGGTGATCAATATTGAAGGTGATCCCGGGCATGTCATAAATCGCGGAGCGCTTTGTTCCAAGGGCGCCTCCCTGCGACAGTTGGTGGAAAATGAAAACCGGCTGGCCCGTCCTCTTTACCGGGCGCCTTACAGCAATGAGTGGCAGGCGGTTTCCTGGGACTGGGCCATGGCAAAGATCGCCGAACGCATCAAGACCACCCGGGATGCCACCTTCGCAAAGAAGAACGAAAAGGGGCAGGTGGTCAACCGAACCACCGGCATAGCCTCGGTGGGCAGCGCGGCCCTTGATAACGAAGAGTGCTGGACCCTGCAGGCACTTATGCGCGCCATGGGCCTGGTGTATATCGAGCACCAGGCGCGGATCTGACACAGCGCAACTGTTGCGGCTCTGGCAGAGTCGTTCGGACGCGGCGCAATGACCAATCACTGGATCGATATCAAAAACAGTGACTGCATTCTTATTATGGGCAGCAATGCTGCTGAAAACCATCCCATTTCCTTTAAGTATGTTACCGAGGCAATGGAAAACGGTGCGAAACTGATCAGTGTGGATCCCCGTTTTACCCGCACCTCATCAAAAGCCGACATTTACGCGGCCCTGCGGTCAGGAACCGATATTGCCTTTTTAGGCGGTATGATCAAGTACATCCTGGATAACCGGCTTTATAACGAGGAGTATGTGGCTGCCTATACCAATGCCTCCTTTCTGGTGAAGGACTCTTTTCATTTCAAAGATGGCCTGTTCAGCGGTTACCAGAAGACCAAGGCGGGCCCCATCGTCGGAAAATACGACAAGTCTACCTGGGGCTTCCAGACGGACACGCAGGGCGTGCCCACAATGGACCGCGACTTGAAGCACAAACGCTCGGTCTTTCAACTGCTCAAAGAACATTACAGCCGCTACGATCTAAAGACCGTCTCCATGATTACCGGCACCCCTGAAGACGATCTGCTGGCGGTTTACAAACCCTACGCGGCCACCGGCGCCCGCGGGAAAGCCGGCACCATCATGTATGCCATGGGTTGGACCCAGCATACCACCGGTACCCAGAACATTCGCGCCATGGCCATTATCCAGCAATTGCTGGGCAACATGGGCATGGCCGGCGGCGGCGT
>CAZKYZ010000627.1:0-2001 GCA_964557055.1 uncultured Desulfobacterales bacterium | reverse complement strand
CGTTGATATGCTAACAAATCTTATTCTTTTGCTTTGTAACGATCAGCTTCATCGAAAAAAGACACATCAGCGTAACCGGCATAAATTTTCCCTGAGTGAAGCACTCCTCCGGGAATTACGTACCGATCACCTTTTACAAAGGTATAACTAACTCCGCCAATTACGAGATCAATTTTCCCTTCAAGAACGATTCCATATTGGCTTGCATGAGAATGTTCTGGAAGTACCACATCCTTTTCAAATTCCATGAATACAATTTGATGGTCGGGAGCTTGAGAAAGATAAGCCTTCAGACCTTCAAGAGGGATATCTGCCTGTGGCAACTTTGATATAGGTTCCGGAAAAATTCCACGCATAATTCCTCCACTATTTTACAGAGCATATCATTAGATTATATAGTCGACTCGTTTAGGTCCCGGCATTGTTAGATTTTCTTCCAAGATAACATACCCCATAAAGGTTATTTTTTCAATTGTAAAAATTATCATCTAAAAACCAATATGTTATCTATATATACAATATTTGTTGACTTATTTAAACACTTTTTGCAGCTTGTTTACATACCAAATAGGCATGCTAATGCGCCGACTTGTTTACGTTCCCCGCAAAATATCAACTTGGATTATTTTAACAACTCCTTGATATCAAACAAACTTATGTTTATCATAAAAGTTTCTTATGATATAATGTGGGTAAAAAATGCATGTAACTTATCGGGAACACAAACCAAAACACCCATGATTTTGATCAAATTGATTACTTTATCAATGACTTAATAAAGCCCCATGAAAAATGGTAAGTAAAGCAGACAAAGGAATCTATTGAAATATTAGGATATTTTTCCAAAAACCAGTAGCGTTGCGTATCTTCAAAGGTAACTATCTAAAAATGGAAGATGCAAAGTTTGAATCTGATGTATTCATTATTCGTAAAGGTTCCCGATGGTGGAGACAAACAATCATTTTTCCAAACAGGATTGGCTGAATCCTGCCGTATCTTCCATGCCAATACCGTTATGCATGCATAGCACTTGGACTCTGACCCACCCTTCTCAATCCACCACAAACCCATGCCGCATCGCAAGCTTCTCGAACATCTGCGCCAGGCCGGCTCCCAGGGTAAACAGGGTTTCGGTGCCCATGTTGTCCTCCGCCGTCCGGTCGAAAAAAAGGTTGAGGCTCGACGCCAGATTGTCCTCCGGCCGCCAGTAGCAGACCATCAGGGGAACCTTGGGCAACGGGTACAGAACAACCGCAATGTCGGACTGGAACTGCGCTGCCACCTTCCGTCCGCCGAAAAGATGCACCATATCGTCAAACAGATCGGTATAGACGTCAGCCACCTTCTTGATGGCCTCTTCGCAGCGTTTCTGAAAAAGCGGGTAGCGTTCCTGGCCGTTTTTCAACTCCCGAAACGGCACCCATTCGTTCAGCGGCTGCCGGCCCTCACCATGCAGAATGTAATGGAGAAAAGGCATAGTGATCCATGGATTAACATGGATATCGGTATGGATGCAGCCTTCCTTATCGATGCTGAAATCCTTGCCAAAAACTTTCACCGTCAGCCGCCCTCCGGAAAATCGACCGCCCACCCTGTCCGCCGCTATTTTCAGGTCGAGACCAGCCACTTCTTTTTTCACCATCTCCAGAAAATCTTCCCTGTTTTGCTCAATGGATTTCCGGTCCGGCGCTTCTCCGCTGAATCGCTGAATCGTATCGGCATCCAACAGCGGGCAATCACGCAGTTGACGTTTTCCGGTGTACACGGCTCCGGCAAAGGCCAGGCAGGTTTTTTCGCCGCATTTGCGGCAATTCGAATGGTCCAGCAGGCGAAATATTTCCATGGCGTTTTGGGGCGGGGGCATTCTGGTTCCTTTCCGATACCGATCGTAAAGCAATCTGTTCGGGCAACCGATTCCCGGCTGCTGCACCCATAGCGTATACACCAATTCAGGCTCTTTTTCACGGCTTTTGCGAAATGGCGTTCACTTTCTTCTTGACA
>CAZKYZ010000626.1:0-2002 GCA_964557055.1 uncultured Desulfobacterales bacterium | reverse complement strand
TGCGGTGGGAAAGGGCAATAACGGAGGTGACGGATTTGTTGTCGCGCGCTATCTCTGTCAACTGGGCGCCGATGTCTCCCTTTTTTTGATGGCCGCTACGGGAAGCCTGCAAGCCGGAGACGCACGCGACAATTTCCAGTTGCTGGCAGGCCTTGATATAACCGTTGTTGAAATTGTGGGTGAAGCCTCCTTGGAGGCATGCCGGTCCCGAATGGCCCATCAGGACGTCTGGGTGGATGCCCTTCTGGGTACCGGGCTTGTGTCCGATGTGCGGGGTGCCTATAAAGTTATGATCGACAGCATCAACTGCAGCCGAAAACCGGTGCTGGCCGTGGACATTCCTTCCGGATTGAATGCCGATACCGGTCGGCCGTGCGGGGCCTGTATCCAGGCCCAAGCCACGGCCACTTTTGGTTTTGCCAAAATCGGACACGTTGTCTATCCGGGCGTCGCCTTGTGCGGGAGGGTGACCGTTGTGGATATCGGCATTCCTGCCGGTGTTGCTGCCGACATACCGGTTTCCCGTTTCCTAATGACGGCCGGGCGATATAGCGCCGATCGGCGCGTACGGGAACCGGACTGTCACAAGGGCAGCAACGGGAATTTGCTGGTGATCGGGGCTTCTCCAGGCAAGACCGGCGCCGCGGCCTTAACGGCCAATGCCGCCATGCGGACGGGGGCCGGACTGGTCACGCTGGGATGTCCCCGGAGTCTGAACCCGATTCTCGAAACCCAGGTTGTGGAAGCGATGACCTGCCCACTGCCGGAAACCGTCGATGGTGTGCTGGACGAGTCGGCGGCTGTCCGGGTGCTGGACCTGTCCGGAGGGAAGCAGTGTCTCGCCGTGGGGCCCGGCATTGGAACGGCGCCGGAAACCAAGCGCTTTGTCCACCGGCTTGTTCAGGAAAGCCGTATTCCGATAGTCATCGATGCCGATGGTATCAACTGTATTGCAGATGACGCCGGTGTGCTTGCGCATGCTGTGGCTCCGGTTATACTGACACCGCATCCGGGTGAAATGGCGCGGCTGACCGGAACGGATACGGATACCGTTCAAAATGATCGTATCGGCATAGCCGGCCGTTTTGCGGCCGATACCGGAACCCACATTATTCTCAAAGGCGCCCGTACCATCTGTGCCCATCCCGACGGTCAGGTGGTGATCAATCCGAGCGGAAACCCCGGTATGGCTTCTGCGGGTATGGGGGATGTGCTGACCGGCATTGTCGCCGCTTTTGTGGTGCAGGGGTATTCCCCGGAAACCGCCTGCCGTATGGGCGTATATCTCCACGGAGCCGCCGGGGACTATCTGGCAGGCAGCATGGGGGCGGCAGGATTTCTGGCTTCGGATATCGTCGCTGCGCTCCCCCGGACGGCCGCCCGTATTTGTGCCGCAGGCGGCGTTTCCGAAAAGATCTGGCCCCTGACCGATCTATAGGACGCATTGATGAAGCCTCCGGAAAAAAAGAAATGATCATAGCCACGGCATCCGTAACGGAAACCCGTAAGGTGGGCCAGATGCTGGGAAAGCGCCTACGGGGACCCGTCGTTGTTGCCCTGTGGGGCGAACTCGGGGCCGGGAAAACAGCCTTTGTACAGGGGCTCGCCAGAGGGCTCGGCGTACCGGAGAACCAGTATGTCACCAGCCCCACCTACACGCTCATCAACGAATACAGCGCAAGAATGAAGCTGTATCACGTAGACTTGTACCGCCTCGAATCCAGTGATGATTTCGAGAATATCGGTTTGTTCGACCTTTTTTCGGAAGACGGTGTGATCGCCATTGAATGGCCGCAAAAACTGGCTGCTGATCTTCCCGACGAGCGGATCGACATCGGCTTTGATGTTACCGGCCAAAATTCCAGGTGCCTGTTGCTAACTCCCTGTGGACACAAAGCGGAAGATCTGCTACAAGGGCTTGCGTAGAATCAGTTCGGGCAGTGTCCATCCGGAAACGGCATCTTTTGGCCCAGAGCGGCGGTTTCGCTCTTTTGAAATAGCG
>CAZKYZ010000625.1:0-2007 GCA_964557055.1 uncultured Desulfobacterales bacterium | reverse complement strand
GGATATTCAGACACAAACGGGGAAACCCCGAAACCGATTTACGCCGAAGCCTAAACCACCGCGCCACATCTCGACTCCACTGAATTCGGGAATCTTTGGCCCCTCTTGGGCGTCTAAGTTGTTGAAGTAAAGCAACTTGTCAACCCAAGAGAGGCCCGGTCGTGATTATACAGTCTGTTTGGCAGAAGTCATTCGGTTTTTTCGGCAAACCGGTCGTCGTCAAGCCGAGCGAATCGGAATTGAGCATTGATGCGGGCCTCTTACCGATCCGTCAGTTCGACGAGACGATCGGCCTGACCGAGCAGTTTGCCGGGGCGCTGGCGGAGATGCGATATGAACCTTCGATAATTCACAGTCTGTCGGAAATGGTGCGGGTGCGAATTTTCGGCATCCTGGCCGATTACCCGGACCAGAACGACCACGATGTTCTGCGCAGCGATCCGGTTTTCAAGTTGATCGCGGGCCGCTCGCCAGACGGCAAGGACCTGGCCAGTCAGCCGACGCTCTCACGGTTCGAGAACGCGATCAGCGTGAAGTCGCTGCGGCGGCTTGAGGACGTCTTGATCGATCAGTTCATCGCCTCATACGACGAGCCGCCTACGCGGATCACGCTCGATATCGATCCCTTCGACGATCCCACCCACGGCCAGCAGCAGTTGACCTTCTTCCACGGCTACTATAGCCAGTACCAGTACCTGCCACGGGCGATCACCTGCGCCGAAAACGATCTGGTGGTAATGGTCTGCCTGTTGTTCGGAACGGCGCATGCGGCCTTGGGGGCTGCCGAGGACCTGAAATATCTGGTGGGGCGTTTACGCGAAGCCTTCCCCGGCGTGCGGGTCGTGCTGCGGGCCGACAGCGGCTTGGGCGTGCCTACGATGTACGAAGGCTGCGAGCGACTGGAAATCGACTTCACCATTGGCATCGGCATGAACACCACGCTGAAAAAGCTCAGTGACCCGCTGCTTCAGCACGTAGTCGAGCAGTTCGACGCCAGCGGCGAGCCGCAACGTGAGTTCTGTGCGTTCTGGTATCGAGCCGGTTCCTGGCCGGTCCAGCGGTGGGTTATTATCAAGTGTGAGGCCAACGCCCGGGGCACCAATCGCCGAGCGGTGGTCACCAATCGACCAGGGGCGTTCATACTACCGGGCGAGACTTACGACGAATTCAGCGATCGGGGCGAGAGCGAAAATCGCAACAAGGAACTCAAGTGCGGTTTGCAAGCGGATCGGCTCAGCGACCATCGCTACATGGCCAATCTGTTCCGCTTGTACCTGCACACCGCGGCCTACAACTTGCTGGTCCGCCTTCGTCACTTGGTCGCCAATCCGCCACCGGAACCCGAGCAGGCAGAGGTTCCCGTCGAGGCCCTCGCCGGCCCAGAGCGTCGCCGACACCACAACCGCCGACGTCAACGCGACCCGCTGGGAGAAGGGCATCCCTGCACCTGGCAAACGCGGCTGATCAAAGTCGCCGCCCGTGTCACCGTGCGAGCCCGGCGGGTGCTCGTCGAACTCTCCGGGAGCTGGCCCTACCTGGAACACTATCGCCAGGTAAGCGAGCAAGTGCTCGCCCTCTCACTCCCCGCTTGCGATTCCAGTTGACCTGGAGGCGAACTCGAAATTCGCCACCCCCGGCCGCCTGCCGACTTGGGGGAAAGGGGGCACTGTATCTACTCCAAGCACCAAACGCCCTCTTAAGCTAAATTAGCACATGAACATCTCAACTCGACGACGCCATGAATAATCCGGGCTAGCGTCCGGTTCTTGTGGGGCAAGCCGGGAACCGGACGCTAGCGCGTTCCGGCTGATTGACACACTGCCTTTCGGGCGTTTCTCGCTAACTGCTGGCTGCAAACAAGTTACGCCATTTTTCAACCTGTCGGTGAATAATCCCGGTTAGAAGCCGCGTCCTCGTTCGTTTGAGAACGCGGCTGAAGAGGTGGGCGATCGGCGTTTTGGGTCACTTGCCCGGACTGCTACGGCTCGCCGAAGTTGGGCCACTGGG
>CAZKYZ010000624.1:0-2011 GCA_964557055.1 uncultured Desulfobacterales bacterium | reverse complement strand
CCATCGGAACCTGCCGGTGGACGATTCAACGCGCAGTGTCATTACCGGAAGTGTCATTACCCGACGCTGGACGGGGGCCACGTCAGCAATTGTAGGTCTAGGTGGCGATAACTAGCGGTGGCCGGCGTGTGTAAGGAGAACCCGGGCGTTTATCAAGGTAATCGACGAGTCTTCCGTCTTCGCTGAGATGGGCGGCACGCAATTGCAGGATCGCCTCGGCTCCGTCCGGAGAATTCCAAAACATCTCCGTCCCTTTGACCCGATGGTTGATCTGCTTGATTAGTGATTCCATGGGTGAACTGGTGATCGGCAGGCCTTCTCGTCGGTAGCGTGGGTAGTTCATTCGCTGGCGGTTGTTGTGGAAGTATCGGGCCGCGTTGGCGAGCGGCCGATGTGGGCTATTTTCAGGCAAGTCCTCGTCGGGTTGGATTCCGCGGGCGCTCAGTTCGCTCTTGAGCCATGCGATGACGTCATTCACGTTGCCCTGCCAAATCGTTTCCGCCAGCGTTAGGTATCGTGACCAGCGAGCGGTATCCGTTTCTTCCCAAGCATCGGCGGCGGCGTAGAGATACTGCACGGCGTGAATGAAATCAAGGATCGGTGTGAATGTAGGAAAATGTTCTTTCCAAATGGACCAATTCCAAGCCAGTCCATCGCCGATAAATACACGCCGACCAGCTTCGTCAAATCGTCGTCGCTGCGCCTCACGCTCCATCTGGTGACCGAACTGATCGGAACGAGCCATGCTGCTCAAGCATGTTCGCAAAACGCGTTTCGGACCTTGATATCGCGGACGATCTTCTGCGTGGCACTCCGCGGAAAATGCCGCTTTTTCCGCGATTTTCGCCACATGCGAGACTTGGCGAAACGTGTCGGGCAGCAGGGGACATGGATCGTCCGTCAATGGTGCCGGTGATTCCATTTTCTCGAATGACGCATTTTTGGTTTCACGCCATGCAGGGTCGTGGACGCCTGGTCCGTGATCCATGGAGCGCGTCCGAATGCGTCCTCCATCACACGACACCACCGCCACCTCGGGGACTATCACTTCCTTCATGTTCTTCATCGTGGCGTGGCGGTAACTCAGTTCCTCGCCTATTTGACCAACGAGACGTTCAATGGTCTTGGCTGATACGCCAACCCCCAGCGTTGCCTTCATAGTACTCGCCGCGCGTTCGAATGAGCGAGTCTCTGCCGCCAGATGCATGGCAACGCGAACGATATCGGGCGTACACTCGCGACTGTCTAAGCCAAGTGCTTCACGCTGAGGGAAAAAAATCCCGGCGACAAGCCGGGCAAGAGGCTACGCATTCGATGGCTTCGATGGGGCCATCGAGGCTCGTCACCGTTCGTTTCCGCGTGATGACCTCACGGTCCCGTCCGCATTTCGGACACGTCGCCCTGGCCGCGGCGACGGCCGCGACTTCGGCAACGGAACGTTCTTGAGTGAGGCGGCTGAGCTCTTGCCCCAGGCCATGAGCCGCCTGCTCCAATACGCTGTAGTGGGGCACCGACTTAAACGTACCACGCCGCCGCTGCTGCTCCACTTCGATCTCGGCTAGCCGCCGTAAAAGTCGCGCCTTCTCCTCCTTGAGACAATCCCGATCGACTTCCATGTCGCCACTCCTGTCGTAAAAAAAGCCTGCCAAGCCCCATCCAATGGCCCCATCTTAACATGTAAACACCAGAATCTCCTATTGACCTTTTTGCGGCCCCTTTCTGGGCCGCAAAAGCTGACGTGCACCCCGTTATCCTGAGACATAAACTATCCGGTTGACCCAGAGTCCCGATGGCGGTACCATGACGCCCTCACCCGTTTGCGATTATTCGCGACGACAACCAATTCGGATCATTTGGGAGCAAACGACGTGCCATCCAGCGAACGGCGACGAGAAATCAAGCGACGACGACATCGTCGTGAGAAAATCAACCACTTCAAGAAGCGAGTCAAGAAGGCAACCCCTTCGGAGAAGGCTCATATTGCAGAAAAGATTCGCAGTTTGACCCCCGG
>CAZKYZ010000623.1:0-2023 GCA_964557055.1 uncultured Desulfobacterales bacterium | reverse complement strand
CGCCGGGAAAATGGTGTTCAGCGCCAGTTGCGCCATTATACCGTTAACCGCTGAAAAGACAAGGAAAAACAACAGTCCGAATTTGATCAGGCTCCACACCAGAGGATTTGTAAGCCGGGATAGAAAACCCGCTGCCATGAAGAATGCAGCGATAGTGACAATGATGCGGGGCTGCTCGGTGATCTCGGCGGGGATAGCGGGGGATGAAGCGAACGTTTGAAATCCAATATGCAGTATGCCGCCAAGCACGAGGTATCCGAAAGCCGTTAGAAAAAAAGCGGCGGTGAAGGCCGCTGTTTGGCTGTTGGAACCATTTGCCGGACGTCCTATCTGGCGGGGGCGGAAAAGAGCATCGGAAACAACGGATCTATGTGGGAGATCGTTAAGCCGCTGCATCACCGTATCGGTAAAATCGCATGGTGGCTCCGGTGCACCGGATTTCCGCATGGCCAGGATTATTTCGGTTTGGGTCGTCATGGCAGCCGTTTCGTTCTATCTGGTGTTATACTATTATATACAACTAATTCCGGTATTCGTCACATTTTTCCACACGATCCTCCTTCGGTATTTGAATTCCGAACTGATTGAACCAAATAAGACAGAGTGCACCAGCTAATCTGACGGAAATACCTAATTGCGCCACTAAAACGATTTTTATATAGCGCAATTAATGAAATTGCGCCATAATACGAGAATTATAACAAAATAAATCCCACAAGGAGCTACCGGATATTTTTTGTGTTTTTACCTTGCTGAGTTCGGGACTTGGGAAATTATGCCGTGCACTCCTTCTACAACTGCTTTAAGGTTTCAAAGGTTGATCAAAGGGTGTTCTTGCATTACAGTAAAACCATAAGCTGAAAACGGTTAAAAGATTCCAAACGGGGGTTCACAAGACAATATGGAAAAAATCATAAATATTCATATCGAGAAACTACCCGAAGGCGTGTACCTGGCAACTTCGGACGATATTCAGGGGATGGTCGCTCAAGGACGAACCGCTACCGAAGCCCTTGAGATCGCCCGTGATGTCGCTCGCAAGCTCATTGAAGCCCGAACGCAGCGTTCCGGAGATACGGGCCTTGCTTCAATTGCTGATTCATTCGATTATCCATTGATTGTCAACGCCTGACATGGGACGCTTGTCCGGATTTAAATATCGTCAAATCGCAAAAAGGCTAAAAGCATTCGGTTTTGCTTTTGACAGGCAATCGGCTGGGAGCCATGAGATTTGGCACAATGAACAACTCGATATTTATACAACCGTTCCAAACCATCCGGGAGATATGCCTGAAGGTACCCTGCGAGCCATTCTGCGGCAGGCCGGCATTGATCCGGAATCCTTCCTGAAGAAAAAATAGAAATTTGTTTATTGGCAGAGTCGCGGCTTTTTCCATCTTGCCATATGAAATCTGTACTTTGAGAAATCCTGTTTAGCCTGTCTAAAAACGGATTTGACGGTCACTATTATCGAAAATCCAAAAGCAGCTTCATACGCTCCAAACCGCGGTAGACACGCATCTTGGCGGCACTTTCCGATATTCTCAGAACAGCACCCATTTCTTTGAAAGACAAATCCTGGTAGTAGCGCAATACAATGGCTTCCCGATATTTTCCATGGAGTCGAAACAGCAGATTTTGGATGCTTTGCGCTTCCATTTTTTGTTGAAGCCGTTTTTCGGGGGTCCTGTCCCGGTCATCATTTGAGTAGTCGGGTATTATCTTTATAAGGTTTTTTTTCCGCTTGAGATGGTTGCGGGTGCAGTTCAGGCAGATCGTATACAGCCAGGTGAAAAACGGCTTTTGGGTATCGTACCGGTACAGGTGCCGGTAGGCCCGCAGGAATGTCTCCTGGGCGATGTCCTCAGCGTCTTCGATGCTGCCAGTCATTCGGAAAGAAAGATTGAATACGGCAGCTTTGTAGGTTTCCACAATGGCGCAAAAGGCATTGCGGTCACCCTTTTTGACACTGTCGATGATTGTTTTTTCGTCGGCTAAAGGCATAAGGCCCTATTACTGTCCG
>CAZKYZ010000622.1:0-2026 GCA_964557055.1 uncultured Desulfobacterales bacterium | reverse complement strand
GGCAGCGAGGAATGGGCCCGCTCGGTGTGTGAACGGTATCATTGCCACTCCTGTGGTAATCCCCTTTTCCGCGGCGCCCAGCGCTGCCGGGCCTGTAAAAAGTCGGTGGCCGAAGAACTGGATGGATCACTGTAGAAACCCCAAAAAATAAATTCGAAGCACGAAATCCGAAATTCGAAACAAATTTGAATGACAAAAAACCAAAATTCAAAACAGCTTATTAATCAAAGAAAAATGGCCAAAAAACCAAACCAGAAACAGTACGACCTTGAAGATCGGACATTTTCTTTTGCGAAAAATGTAAGAATATTTGTAAAGAAAGTACCCAGAAGCATTTCCAATATAGAAGATGGTAAGCAGCTCGTTCGATAATCTGGTTCCGTGGGTGCCAATTACATTGAAGCAAACGATTCGTTAAGTAAAAAAGATTTCCGGATGCGAATAAAAATCAGCCGGAAGGAGGCGAAAGAGAGCCGGCATTGGTTAAAGCTAATTGATATAGAAGACAAAAATGACCTATCGGACGACTGCATGGAATTAATTCAGGAAGCCACCGAACTTATGAATATTTTCGGTGCAATTCTACGTAACAGTGAGTAGTTTTTTAGTTTTTGAACATTTTCATTTGCGATTTGTTTCGGATTTCGTGCTTCGGATTTTTTCCTAATAGTTGTGTCTTTGCGGGAAAATGATGTCTAAACCCCCCGATTCGGGTCAAATTTACCGACAGAAAAATGGACAGGTTTAAAAAAGAAAAAATATTCGGTGTAGGCCCCAAAGGAGCTCTGATCAGTGTCCTGCTGTTGGTCATTTCCCTGGCGCTGGACTGGTGGACAGGCCACCCCACCATAACGAGCTATCCTGGATTTATCCGTGTCCCGGCAATTGCGCTCATCCTTACAGGCCTGGCCCTGCACGCCTGGTCTTTTTGGACATTGCGCAACTGGTGGCAGGCGGATCAGCTCTGTACGAGAGGTCCCTTTCGTTTTTTTCGTCATCCCATGTACGCCGCCTGGATTACCTTTATCTGCCCAGGGGTGGCGCTCTTTTTCAATTCATGGACGATGCTTCTGTGGCCCTTGTTGCTGCATCCCGTGTGGCACCTTCTGGTGGCTTGGGAAGAAAAATGGATGCTGGAACTGTTCGGGGATCCGTATCGTGAATTCGCTATCAGGACGGGGCGCTTTGTCCCGCGGTTTCGAAAGTAAATTATGGATTTGCCGACCGCTGCCTGCGTTTTGTTAGCTTATTGGTTCGCGGCGTTTCTGAAGGGAATCACCGGGTTGGGGTTTTCAACAATCTGCATTCCCATCCTCTCTTTTTTTCTGGACATGAAAACCGCTATTCCTCTGGTTTTTTTGCCGTCCCTCACCAGCAACTGTCTGGTGATGATACAGGCCGGCAACTTCAAACCGGCGTTGAAACGGTTCTGGCCGATCTATCTCGCGGTGATCCCGGGACTGCTGGTGGGTTTCGCCATCCTTCGAAATATCGACAGCTCGCTGAGCAGGACCGCGCTGGGGGTTGTCCTTTTCACGTACAGCCTGTGGGCCCTGATGGTTCGGCCGCTATCGCTGTCGCCAAAGATGGAAAAATGGCTGCGCGTTCCTGTGGGGATCTGTACCGGGTTTGTTAACGGAATCACCGGTTCCCAGGTAATGCCGTTGCTTCCCTTTCTGCTGTCGCTCCGGCTGAGCAAAGACACCTTCGTGCAGGCCATCAACCTGTCCTTTACTTGCTCCACCCTTATCTTGCTGGTTTTGTTTCAGCACTTCGGGTTTTTCAGCTGGACGATGCTTTTTGTGTCGTTGGTCGGTATCGTGCCGGTAGCCCTGGGCATCTATCTCGGGGGCCAGATAAGGAGACGGCTGAAAGAAGAACGATTTCGCCAGATTGTTCTGTTTTTTTTGCTGGTAATTGGCTTGCTGCTGGCGGTAAACCCTATCGTTGCATAAAAAACATGGCGAAGAGAGTTAAGGTGTCTAAAAATATAGTAAAAGCAGAACAATCGCAACC
Source organism: uncultured Desulfobacterales bacterium (assembly GCA_964557055.1). Classification (GTDB taxonomy): domain Bacteria; phylum Desulfobacterota; class Desulfobacteria; order Desulfobacterales; family CAZKYZ01; genus CAZKYZ01. The sequence goes on along the minus strand of CAZKYZ010000622.1, from coordinate 10 downwards.
CGATCAGGAC
>CAZKYZ010000621.1:0-2037 GCA_964557055.1 uncultured Desulfobacterales bacterium | reverse complement strand
TCAACGTCTCCTCCCCTGTCGGCAACCAAACATACTACGTCAATAAACCATGCACCATTAAATGGAACACTTCCAACATCAAGAATCACGGCACCGTATTCCTCTATGTTGTGCAATATGATGCGCAACACAGGGACAGCGGGTGGGAAGGAGGAGGGTTTCCCGTATCAAACACAGGTAGTTACCAGTGGGTTATCCCCGCGAATGTGGGTCCGATGTCCGTGGCGGGCTTCGATATGGTCGTTTATGCCGTAAAAATTGTCACACCGGACAAAAGATGTGTGGGACAGAGTGGACAGTTCCTCATCAAGAAGAAATTGTCAGCGCCCCTAAAAACCATGCAGAGAAAGACCCTCTCTCCATAACAGGCGAAAGGCATCTTGCCTGTCGAAAAAAATCAACGGCAAGTCTCACGACCAAGCCCTGTTTTGTTCCCCGAAATGCCGAGGTTACAGTTCGATGGTCAGGCGCAGACCGGCACTGAGTGAGTAGCCGTCGTCGCTGTCGATGGATGTGCCGAATTCACGGCCCCCGGTAATAGACAACGGGCCCTGATCGACGGTATTGTAGGACATCCGGGGCACAAAAGAATAGTATTCATAGCCCCCCTCCAGCGAGAGTATCGCACGGGTGCCCAGCCGCTTGCGGATTCCAAGGGTGATGCCGCCGATAAATGCCGCATCGTCGGAAGAAAGGGACAAGCTGCTGGTCGGATCACCGCCACCGCCAATAATCGGTCCGCTGTTGACCAGCGTGCCGTCATAGTCCGTATAGGCATAGTATACACCGCCTCGCAGCAGGAACGAAGCTTCGAGGCCCCAGCTTTCAAACAAAAAGGGCGCGTAATTGCCTCCCCAGGCCAGATAGGCGCCGTAATAGGTGGTGTCCAAATCCTCTTTGTAGGAAACAAGAAAGCTGCGCCCAAATGTGCCGAACATATCGGCATCGAGATCCTGGTAGATGCCGCGAACGTCAACCCCCACGGCCAGATTCCAGTCCGCGAAGCTTGTATCCAGTCCCCATTTCATTTCCAGCGCGCCGCCCCACTGGTCAACCTCGCGATCGGCATCTGCCAGGATATAGCCAACGCCAGCGACGGTGCCTTGAACCTGCTGAATGGCAGGATTGTCGACAAGTGGTGTAATCAATACGGCTTGGGTTGGCTGGGGGGTTGCGAGAAATGAATTCTGATCTTTGAACCGGGCCCAGAATCCGTTAAGCGAGAGGGTGGCCCAGCCCACCGGCACAGCAACCGAACCGTTGACGTTCCAGCCGATTTCCTCGAAATCATCCGAGAATTTATAGGTCTCATAGACAGGAAAAAATAGGGAGAAGTTTTGACCCCGGGTCACCATCGACTCCGCCTCCGGCAAACTCAAAAACGTAACACCACTGCCAATAGTAATGGTGGTCTTGCCAATCGTCGTGGAGCCGGAATCCTGTGCCTGTGCTGCAGGTACGGTAAAAACCAGGGCCGTCAACAAAAAACCCACAACCGCCTTTCTGGGAATATTCATATTCGTGCCCTCCCGGATAATTTTTTTTGGTTGTATATTTACAGCTAGTTATAGCCAAAGTCAAGAACAACTAGACGATAACAAAAAAAGCGTTTTGCCTGTCGAAAGAAAGATTGGAGTGCAAGCTTACAGTACAATTACGTTCTGATGGTAGAATGAATCCGATCCTATTTCCGCCTTGAAAAGAATTCATTTTGTTCATGCGATTAGAATCAAAACTGGGGGCCGATCTGTTTTTTGGGGCCGGCAGGATAGTAATGAAAAAATTTCTTTTGTTACCGACCAAAAAATGGCATGATAAACGACAATAATTGCAGCGTGATTGTTTACCCTGTTTGTTCGAAGATTTGAAAACGACAGAAAAGGAGAGATGTTATGGGAGATAAAGGCGGAAAGAAAGACAAGCAAAAAAGCCAAAAACAAACCAAAGCAAAGCAGAAGCAAAAAAATAAAGAGAAGCGTGATAAACAGCCGACGAAAAAAGGTTGAACAGCGATCTGTTTCAGGATCTCAACTGACC
>CAZKYZ010000620.1:0-2043 GCA_964557055.1 uncultured Desulfobacterales bacterium | reverse complement strand
ACGGAAAATATTGCCACAGACGGTGGGCCGGTTTTCCGACTTTTTTTCGGGGACCAGTTTCGAGATCTTCCCGGGAAGTTTTCAGGCCGTGGCCCCAACAAAGAGTTCAAGCAGAGAAGTCTTGGTTCCGGTTTTATCATTGACCGGGAGGGATATATTGTTACCAACAACCATGTTATCGAAGACGCAACCACGATTACCGTTCGCCTTTATAATGATGAGGAGTATGAAGCTGAACTGGTCGGAAGGGATCCGAAAACAGATCTCGCTCTGATTAAAATAAAGCCGCACGAAAGCTTGAAACCATTGAAGTTGGGCGATTCGGAAAGCGCTAAAGTGGGGAGCTGGGTGGTGGCCATCGGCAGCCCGTTCGGGCTGGAGCAGACCGTTACTGCCGGCATTGTAAGCGCGAAAGTGTGAATCATCGGGTCCGGACCGTATGATGATTTTATTCAAACCGATGCCTCCATCAACCCGGGGAACAGCGGGGGGCCCTTATTGAACCTTCAAGGAGAGGTGATCGGTATCAATACGGCCATTGTTGCCAGTGGGCAGGGGATAGGGTTTGCCATACCAGTAGCACTTGCCTCCGGTATTATCGAACAGCTAAAAGCCAATGGTGAAGTCGAAAGGGGATGGCTAGGAATCGGCATCCAAACCCTGACTGCGGAGATGGCTGATTATTACAATATTGATGCAGACACAAAAGGAGTTTTGATTACCCATGTATACCAAGGCGAACCGGCGGACAAAGCGGGTCTCCAGGTCAATGATATTGTCACCCAGGTGGCCGGACGGCCGGTGACCGACAGCAGGGAGCTTTCCAGAGCGATTGCTGACAGTCCTGTTGGGGCGACAACGGAATTAACCATCCTGCGTAACGGTAAAAAGTCAACCTTAAAGGTCAAGCTGGCCAAACGTTCAGACGATGAGAGCCAGTTGGGCCGCGTTACGAAAGAAGAAAAATTCGGGATGGAACTAGATGAAATGTCGGAAAAATATGCCAGTTATTTCGGGTACCAGGAGGATGCGTCCGGCCTTATTGTCACAGCGATCAAACCCGAGGGAAAAGCCTATCAAGCCGGGATCCGCATTGGTGATCTGATAAAGGAAATTGACCGGAAGCCGATTCATACGATTCGCGATTATGAGAAACTGCTGAAGCAAAAAAATGCTGACGAAGTGTACTGGTTTTTGATTAAACAACCGCAGGGCAACCTGAAGGTTATCAAGATAGAAGGATGAAATAGTGTCCGGCCATCGGAACGCAAAGGGCTCGACGGTAACGGAATCCGTTGAGCCTTTTGTGTTCATGTTTCCGACGGAATGTTCGATTTTCCGGACGCGCAATGTTCGAAAAAAAACCAGCGATATGCATATCATTCAGCACAGCCGGTTTTTGATTTTAAAACCACCTAAATTTAGAGCGTTATGGAGACTTTAATAATTTCAGGTGCTTTGGTGAAATATAGAGGCATCAAAATGGTTTTCTACATCACTTGCCGGTGAATGTTATGCAATTTCTCCATAGATGATTTTATTGCCCCGGGCGCTGGCGATTGTAAAGGATTCAGCGGGGGAATAGTTTTTTACACATGAAACGCCTCCGGCAATAACCATTTGTATTTTAGATAAGATTTCACAATCCGCGGAGCAGGAGGGCAACATTTGCCAATTATTACACGTTTTGCATGGACTCTGCTTCAGTTCACCAACCTCAAAATCAAAAGCGAGTTCTTCATAAGATTTTTTTACCATGATGCCTCCCGTTTATGATAAAGATAACCATTGCGTCAGGTAACCGGTCGTTTTGCATGTTCAGCACTGGCAAAATACTGCAACAGATGTGCCAGGATTGCTGATTGTTGGCATGCCCGCTAAAATAACAATGAACGGATGTATCAGCTGGGGTTTATTGCTTTTCTGTCTGGTATTGACTATAATCCTACTGAAACGCATACTGCCGTGCGATTGTTACAAACGTGAAAGATCCGGATGTGAAAAAAAACCAGAAAAATTCGTTTGATGTTATTATTGTCGGCG
>CAZKYZ010000619.1:0-2060 GCA_964557055.1 uncultured Desulfobacterales bacterium | reverse complement strand
CGTGAGGAGCATCAAGTCGCAGGCTTTTGGGATATGGTCCGGTTGTGGAAAATCGTAGCGCTGCCCGATGAAAGGTTTGTTCATCAGTATGCCGTCATAGGTGCAGGGCCCGTTCAATTTGACCCCCAGAGCTCCCGCAAATGCCGCCTCCGGATATCCCGCATTGGGGCTGGAATGATGTCTGCCTTCACGTCGGGCGGTCTGCACGGTTTGTCTGTGGCGCCGGTTCAACATCCATGCGGCTGCGGCGATCATCGGTACACAAAGGCGGGCCGGGAGATAATTGGCCACATCGTCCAGCCGGGCGGAAAATTTGCCGAATGCCAGGTAGCGACTGTTTTTATAACCTACCATGGAGTCCAAGGTGTTGACCATCTTAAATGCCATGGCCAGGGGAGCACCGCCGATGGCGGCAAAAAACAAAGGGGCCACGACACCGTCCACAAGATTTTCGGCTACTGATTCTACGGCTCCCCGGGTGATTCCGCTGCGGTCCAGATTTTCTGTATCCCTGCCGACAATCATGCCGACTTTGACCCGGGCCTTTTCCAGGTCACCGCCTGCAAGGGCAGCGAGGACGGCCATGGCAGACTGTCGCAGGGAAACGGCAGAGACGGCATAATAAAGCAGCAGCGTTTCGACTGATTTTCCCATGACCGGGTGAATGGCCGCACAGAAATGAACCAATGCCGCTGCCGCGGTCCAGGTGCCGACAACCAGGGCGATGCAGAAAAGTGCACCGGAAACCGTAAGCGGCACCGGCAGGCTGCGAAAACGCGGTTCCAGAAAGGCAATGGCATGTCCCATCCAGCGAATGGGGTGGGGCAGAAACAAAGGATCGCCGAGGATCAGGTCCAGCAGTAAGGCAGCAGGCAGAATATGGGGTGAGGAAAGAAAGAACACCGGATTATCCTTTTTTCTGCTTTTCGGAGCTGAGGATGTCGCCCAGTTTTTGCGCCAACAGCTGATTGGCCGGCTTGTCCTTTACCGATATTCGAATATGGTATTCCGACAAACCGTTAAAATTATTACAGTTTCTGATAAGAATCCGGTTTTCTAAAAGATGTCGGCACACCTGTTGGGCGGGCAGGAACGGCGGCAGGGATACCAGAAAAAAAGAAGTACAGCTGGCGTGTACGGTTACGCCGGCATGTCGGGCGATTTTTTCGGTCAGCAGGGCTTTTTCGGTGGCGACAAAAGTTCGGGTTTGCAGCAGAAATGCATCCACAACTTTTTTTTGGCGGACCAAAAAGCCCACTGCCGACTGAGCAAGGGCATTGACACTCCAGGGCTGCATATAGCGTTGAACCGTATCGACGATTGACCTGTTTGAAATCAGAAAACCGATACGCAGGCCGGGGATTCTGAAAATTTTAGACAGGGACTGAAGGATTACCGTGTTGGCGGCATTACCGGCCAGCATGCTGACGGAAATGTCGTTTTCCACAAATGGCAGATAGGATTCATCAATGATAAACAGTTTGTCCGGGTATGCGCAGCAGAGCTGTTCCAGGTCGGCCCGTGGGATGATCTGTCCGGTGGGGTTGTTCGGGTTGCAGATAACAACCGTGTCACAATCCGCTGCCGCTGCAGCAATACGCCCCACATCCGGTGCAAACCCGTCGTGCTCTCTGGCCATGAGATAGCGGAATGGTATCCGGTGCATGCGGCAGGCGTCGGCATAATCGGAATAGGTCGGGCCGACGATCAGCACTCCGGAAGGCTGCAGGGCCAGCGGGAGTGTGTAAATAAATTGGGTCGTTCCGTTACCGGCGAGCACCCGATTCGGATCGATATCGCAATCAAGGGCGTATCGTTTTATCATGCCGCAGGCATCGACTTCCGGAAGCGCTTTTATGTCCCCAATGGATTCTTTGAGGTGGTCGATAAGCTGGGGCATTGGGCCGAGCGGATTGACGTTGCTGCTCATGTCGATGATATCCGCCGGGTGGCAGCCCAGCTGCTGCGCTACCCGGAAAATATTTCCCCCGTGCCCTCTGATCATGACCCGATTTCCATTGCCAGGAGTAAAAAGAGAAAAGACTCCAGGATTTCGCACA
>CAZKYZ010000618.1:0-2062 GCA_964557055.1 uncultured Desulfobacterales bacterium | reverse complement strand
GCCTGTCAAATAACACTGGACCGCTGATTTTAAAGAAGCAAATCACATAATATTAAACTGTTCAGCAATAAGATGTAGTAATAAGACAAACTCTAATAACAGCTCTTGGTCAAAAATAGATGTAATGAAGGTTATCACGAAGGGATATGAAAAGTGAAACACTATTGCTTTCTTAAAATAATTTTTGTTGGCGTTTTAATCTTGGCGGCGGAAATATCATTAGCAGTGCAAAATCCCAATGTCGTTATCCTTTACGGTGACGATGTCGGCTACGCCGATGTCGGTGTCAATGGCTCTGAATTAATACCGACTCCAAATATTGATAAGCTCGCTTCTCAAGGGATCAATTTTACTGACGGCCATTGCCCGGCCGCGACCTGTTCGGCCTCGCGTTATGCGATGCTTACCGGGCAGCTTGCTGTGCGAAAAAACGTTAAAGTGATCCCTCCTACAGGCGGTATGCCCATTAGCAAAGATGATTATACCCTGCCCAAAGTCTTCCGAGATGCAGGCTATGCCACCGCGGTCATCGGAAAGTGGCACCTCGGACTTGGTTTGCCAGGTGAGCACATCGACTGGAATGGCGATGTAAAACCAGGACCTCTCGAAATCGGATTTGACTATTCTTTCCTTGTCCCTACTACGAATGACCGTGTTCCTTGCGTATATCTAAAAAATCATCGCGTGCTCAATCTCGACCCTGCTGACCCGATCTCGATCGACAAACGCATCAGTCCCGATCAGACCGAATATCCAGACGCACGCAAGAACCCGGAGGCGATGACGTATTATCCCAGCACACATGGTCATGACTTTTCAGTGATCAACGGGATCGGACGCATCGGTACTATGTATGGCGGAAAGAGCGCACTATGGAACGATGAAACCATGGGCGATGTATTGCTCCAGCATGTAGAGCAGTGGCTGGATCGGCACCTTGATAAAAATAAGGATCAGCCGTTCTTCCTGTTTTTTCCGTCCCAAATGATCCATGTGCCCCGGACTCCCCATCCTCGCTATCAGGGAAAGACCGGCCTTGGCTATCGAGGCGATGCGATGGTAGAATACGATGAAACTGTCGGAAAGGTCTGCCGGATGCTTGAAAAACGTGGTTTGACCCAGGATACCATTGTTATTTTTTCTTCCGATAACGGCCCTGTCTACGACGATGGTTACAGTGATGGAACAGTTGTAGAAACTTCCAGGAAAGAGGTCGATCAGGGGCACGACGCCTCGGGTCCTTATCGCGGCGGAAAGTACCAGATTTACGAAGGTGGGACACGCGTACCATTTATCGTCAGTTGGCCCGGAACGATAAAGCCGGGCACTTCCAATGCGCTCGTCAGCCATACTGATTTCATACGTTCTTTTGCTCAACTGCTAGATGTTAAATTGCCAAAAGGCGCAGCCCCGGATGGCCTGAACTCTATGGACGCACTTTTCAAAAAGGCCAAGGGGAACCGTTATCTCATCGAAGAAACTGGCCACAACATTGCTTTACGCGACGGCAACTGGAAGATGATCGGCTTTTTCAATCAAAGAAATAAGTCAAAAGTACGCTATGCACTCTATAACCTGGAGACCGATATCGGTGAACAAAATAATATTATCGCCAGCCATCCTCAGCGTGCGGATGCGATGAGGAAACTTCTCGATGCTATCTATGCAGGAAAGCCGGCAAGTGAGGTTCTAAAATGAGTTTGTTTCCAGTTATGCTATGGAGTTTGAAAAAACTGACTCACTTTTTAATCAAAAGTGTAAGAGATAACAATAGATTCAGTAGAGGACCAAAAGATGACCAAAATGATACGAATACCAAAATCATTTAGAACTGTCGGCACCATCTCACATTTAACTATTTTTGCGATGACCATTATTCTTAGTGCCCTTGCGGGATGCGCTGATGTTTGCATTCAAAAACCCAACCTTATCTACATCCTTACGGACGATCAGGGTTATGGCGATGTCTCAGCTTTAAACCCGGATGGTAAAATTCGAACCCCCCACATTGATCGTCTGGCTGCCGAGGGTGCCCGTTTCGCCAACATGTTCGTAACCACCT
>CAZKYZ010000617.1:0-2066 GCA_964557055.1 uncultured Desulfobacterales bacterium | reverse complement strand
GCTCAAATTACGTCAGTCTTTCCATTTTTTTCCCGCAAAAACCTGATACCCTTAAGGTAGTAAACAACCACCAGTTAAAACTGGTGGCATTGCCGGGTTCAGGCTTCGCCTGCCCGTCTTTGACGGTTGTTTCCATCCACCAGTCTTACTGGTGGTATTGAAATCGGAAGAATATAATTCCACTTTGAAAATCATAATTCAGTATTGGAAAAACACTTATCGACGCACTAACGTGCATTTTTATGCGGATTGGAATGACATCCAATTTAATCTAATCGTATGACAGGGTTACAAATGCAAGGCCAATTCCTACCAGTATCCAGACGAGGTCAAACACCCCTAAGCCTCTCATGAGCGCATACTGGAATACTTTTTCCGTGTCTTCCAATATTCTCAATGTTTCGCATTGCTGCATCATGCGGTTGAGTGCCGGGTAGTATTTTTTTGCGAATCCGACCGCAGTTTCATCCATTTGCCACTGGAACATTCGGCTGGCCGCTTCGCTGTAGATTTGCTGATCTTCTTCGACAATTTCGGGCATTTTGTGACTTTTGCGGCCTTCTGTCAGATAGACAAAAGTATTCGTCTTATTTGAAGCCCTAAGCCTGGTTACCGCCAGTTTTCGTGCCTGAATGGGGTCGGCTACCTTATCGTCAACCATTGAGATAAGGGCGACGCAGAACAGGAAATCCCCGTCTTCGGCATAAGGTTTTGCGCTCCTGGTAGGCGACAGTTTTAGCTTTTCGTTAGCCATGACGGCATCTAGATCGGTGAGGAATTCCTCGTTTGCTCTTTGCTCTTCCAACGGGAGAGTAACAAATTTTGCGATCGCGGCTTTTCCACCGACTATTCCTGCGGTGCCTATCGCCATAGCCAGTAACGCGAGGAATAAGGTGTGGTTCACTGTGAGGATCCGCAGTGTCAGGGCAGCTATTAGCGGGATAAACAATGCGACGAAACACAATGGGTCGCCGGTTGACCTTGCCGCAGCGATCCAAACGGCAATCGCAGCGCCGGTGGCGATGAGACTCGCTGCCAATGCCACGGGCAAACGCAGAGCATCCGGTATCATATCGGCAATCGGAGCTCTCCGGGAAGGCGATCTGCCGGAAGCCTTCGGTTTTTTTTCTTTCGCCGATCTTCCTTTAGAAACAGCGGCTTTTTCATTCTTTGCAGTTCGCTCCTGGCGAGCCATTCTGATCGCTTCCTGGCGAGCATCGTCCTGAGCATCCTCAAAACCTCCGAGGTCCGAAAAGATGTCCATCCCGTCCGATTCCGGGGCCGGTTTTGGTTTTGGGGGTACTTCTTCAAGAACTACCGGGTGGGGGACGGTGGCCGGCTGGCCGCATTTATTGCATTTGACACGGCGGCCTGCGTATTCGTCCGGGACTCCAAGCTTTTGCTGACAATGCGAGCAACGAAATTTGATCATCGCCGTCTCCTGTTAGTAAATCTTTTCCCTTGCAATAACGATGCTTTTCGAGATACGGCTTGATTATAACGATTATTTGTTTAAACACAACGGTAATATTTTTCGAGTTTAAATGAAGTATCAAACGGAAAATTTTATTTTGGCAGCCTATTTTTTTATTTCGACCGGAAAGGTTTTTATTTTTAGCAGCCTTGCAATTCTTATCGGTATGTCTGTGTTGTCGTACACTCCGGCGAATTTTCCCGATCCCGGTCCGAATGCGTAGACAGGTACTGGCATTGCGCTGTGGCCCTTGCTTGACCATGAGACCTGGTTTTTCTTGTCAGGGTCGCTTCCGCTTACTATCATTCCTCCTGTTTCGTGGTCGCTGGTTACTATGACGAGGGTATGTTCGTCCTTGATCGCAAACTCGAGAGCCGATTTTACGGCAAGGTCGAACAGGAGTGTCTGCTTGATATTTCCATGTCCATCATTGTTGTGCCCTGTCCAGTCGATCTGGCTTCCTTCGACCATAAGAAAAAAACCTGTCGGAGATTTTGATTTTTCGCTCAGGAGTCTTATAGCGTTTTGGGTCATTTCCGGCAGGGTCGGTTCGGGGCTTATTGTTGAAAGTGCAGCCGTGTCGAAAAGGCCG
>CAZKYZ010000616.1:384-2067 GCA_964557055.1 uncultured Desulfobacterales bacterium | reverse complement strand
TGCGACGTGTTTCCGGCAGGTCGGACCGGTCAACCAGGGCAACGGCCATTTCGTCTTTTGTCAGGTGCCGGTCATCGTTCATGCGGTCCATTTTCCTCCCTCACTATCGATGTTTCCGGATTGTTTTTCACTTTTTTTATAGCACGGTACAGATGGGTCTTTACAGTGTTTTCATTCTTTTTCATCGCTCGTGCGATTTCGCCGACATCCAGTTGATCAAAAAACCGCAAATCAAATGCTTCCCGTTCGTTTCCAGAAAGATGCTCCAGGGAATGATCGACCTGTTGCCAGAAATCCTTCTGCAGGAGCTTTTCCTCCGGTCCGGGAGCGTCCGAGGCGACCCATTCATCTCCCGAGGATCCCTCCGGCCCGGAAAAGATTTCAAAAGAGGAGAACAGCGCCGTCCACCGTTTTTTTCGAAAATGATCCCGTACATGATTCATGGCAATACGGTAAAGCCAGCTTTTGAAAAGGCCGTCTGACTTCAGACGCCCAATGCCTTGGAATGCTTTTAAAAAAATATCCTGGGTCAGATCTTCCGCATCCATGGGGGAACGCACCCGGTAAAAAACCATCCGGTAGATCGGCTCGTGAAACTTCATCATCAACTGATGAAAAGCGGTTCGGCTGCCGTTTCGAGCTTGGCGGACCAACCGATCGAAATCGGAGGGGCCTTTCTCAACCGGCTGTTTCGAGGCCAAAGGTTTCGTCATCGAATCTCGGAACGCAAACGTTTTCGGTTGCCGGAGGAACCGAATCGAATTCCTGTTCGAAACGGTATCCTCCGGCGGCAATAACGATCATACCGGTTTCAATCCAAACTGTCCATGCCGCCTACCACGAGCGTTGCGATAAGCCAAACGGCTTGCGTTCGGGATGCGCCCATCTCGTTTCAGGAACATTTCGGCCCGCCGGTTTGCATTGCCCTCGTTCCCAGACCCTGTGGTTTCCAGGCACCCGGGTCTGATTGTTTCTTTTCAGCCGGTAGATATTGCGGGAAATTTTTTCCTGAAGCATTTGGATCCGACGGCGTTCAATCGGGGTAAAACGCCCGTCCCGCAACGCCATCCGATACGCCTTTTGGATCTTCTGCTGCTCTTTCAATAGATGCTGTACTTCTCTGGGCGTCAACAATCCCTTTGCCTTTCCCTGATAGATTCTTTTTTGCTGTAGTCGATAACGTTCGAATTGGGTTCCGGCATAGGCCGTGCTGCTCAGAAATCCGACCACCAACATGGCTGATACAATCGACAAAAATAATTTTTTCATGGTATTTCCTCCTTTATTGTCCTGTTTTGTCTGTACTAGACGAACGAGGAGGATATTTCGTTTACATGAAGTTGACTTTCACCATCGATTTTTGTAATAAAATTTGACATGTACCGCACCAAATGGTTTTTCCACCCTATCGTCATCTTGATTATTTCCCTTGTGGCCCTGGTCACATCCCTCTTCCTGTTTATTTACTGGTACATTGAGGTCAGTACGATGTTGGAAACCGCAATCACGCGGTTCAACATCGACACCGAATATCTTCTGGAGTCCGAAACGTGGGTCGTGGTTCTCGTATTATCGATCCTGGTCGGCGTCATTTTACTGGGCCTTCTTGTCATTTTTGCCTACAACCAGAAAAACATCCGTCTCAACCGTCTCCAGGACAATTTTATCAACAATTTCACGCAT
>CAZKYZ010000616.1:0-374 GCA_964557055.1 uncultured Desulfobacterales bacterium | reverse complement strand
CTCAAAACACCCGTCACCTCCCTGCGGCTATTTCTGGAAACGATTTCCAAACACGAACTACCCCGAAACGACCAGCTCAAATACATCCGCTACATGCTGGCCGATGTCAGCCGTTTGTCGGACAATATCACCAGTATTCTCGACATGGCACGGATTGAAACGAGAAACTACGAGGGGGAATTCATCCACATAGACCTTTGCCGGGTCGTGGAATCTTTTTACCAAACCAACAAACATCTTTTTGGCGACTGTGATATAAAAATTCACAATGAAACCGGCAAACCATTCTACTACAAGATCAATCCGGCCCTGTTTGACACCCTGCTCATGAATTTTTTCACCAACGCCGTGAAATACAACCGGTCCGCGCACCC
>CAZKYZ010000615.1:0-2071 GCA_964557055.1 uncultured Desulfobacterales bacterium | reverse complement strand
ATGAACGATGAGCTATCAGCCATGAGCAAGGTTTTTAAGTTCTCCATGCTCTCTGCGCTTTGCCCCTCTACCCAGAATCCTCGACTCCTTCATTTTGTTCAACTCTTTTGGAGATGATCCCTTTTTTCAAGGACCGCATTCAATTCTTTGTGATCAAACGTTACCTTTTGTCAACCATATTGTTACCGCATCCGAGGAGTATCGCGACGATCCGGATCGGGATCGTCCGTTTCGGTATTCAGGGTTTGATGTGGCATGAAAAATTGCCGCAATTCGCTTTCCTCCAGTAAATAGTTCCAATCAAAGCGTGGGGTTATCGTTAATTGGTGTCATCCGGCGCTGCCGTTCCGTTCGGGCATGGTTTGTTTGTTGTGGATGGAAACGGTTCCGGCAATCCGCGCTGCGATGCCCGCCCGGGAAGCCGTTTCGAGGCCCATGGTGTAGGCACCGAATTCCGTTGCACATTTTAAACAGGCTCTCCCTTGATTTCCACGGTTGAAATCTGCCATATGGGATGGTAATTACCGGTGATACCGGGTTTGCACCGAACGCAACAGGATGGGTTCGGTTTTATCGAAACACAATCTGCAGGAGGTATGGCCATTAAAATAATACTGGGAGTTATTTTGGGCGCGATTGTCGGGGTGGCCGTCGGTGACGAAGAAGGCCTGATTGCCGGAATCGCCATCGGCATACTGATGGTAATGGTCATCAATCTTCGTAGCCGGGTGATTACGCTTGAATCGCGGATCGTACGCCTGGATGCCGAGCCGGTGCCTGCGGCGGAGGATATCGGTAAAGCGGAAGAACCGGCCCGGTCTGCCGTACCCCCCCCACTTCCGGTGGAAGAGCCGGTGAAACAAGCGGAAGAGTACGCCTTTTATGAAGAACCTGTTGTTTCCAGGCCGTCGCCTGCCGAGGCGCCCCACGGCATGTATGCCGCAGGTCCGGATATCGGTAAAGGCGCGGGGGATACGGAACCTGCCGCAGCCGCCCTTCAGCCGCCCCCTTTGAAATCGAAGCAGCCTGCCGATGCGGACATCATCGGGAAAATCAAGGCCTTTGTTACCGGCGGCAACCCGGTGGTCCGTATCGGAATCGTGGTTCTCTTTTTCGGGGTGGGTTTTCTGCTGAAATACGCCACCGAGCACAGCATGCTGCCCATGGAGGTCCGCCTGGCGGGATCGTTTCTTTTCGGCCTGGTGCTGCTGGTAGTGGGCTGGATATTGCGGGAAAAGCGCAGGACGTATGCGCTGGTTCTGCAGGGAGGCGGCATCGGCATTCTGTATCTGACGCTTTTTGCATCCGCAAAGCTGTATGGACTGGTCCCCATGAGCCTGGCCTTTGCCGTCATGGTGGCCATCGTGGTGCTGTCCGGCATCCTGGCGGTACTGCAGAATGCCTTGCCGCTGGCGCAGTTCGGAGCGGCCGGCGGGTTTCTGGCCCCGGTGCTTATCTCTACGGGCAGCGGCAGCCACGTGGCGCTCTTTTCCTACTATGCGCTGTTGAACGCGGGTATTCTCGGAATTGCCTGGTACCGGGCCTGGCGATCGTTGAACATCATCGGGTTTGTCTTTACCTTCGTGATCGGCTCCGTCTGGGGGGCGCAGTATTACCGGCCCTTTTATTTCAACAGTACCGAGCCGTTTCTGATTCTGTTTTTCCTTTTTTTTGTGGCCATTTCCGTTTTGTACGCCCATAGAAGCCCGCCGCGCCTGAAAGGGTATGTAGACGGGACCCTGGTTTTCGGATTGCCCATTGTGGTATTTGCCCTGCAGTATACCCTTGTGAAACGAATGGAATACGGCCTGGCCGTCAGCGCTCTGGTCCTGGGAGGGTTTTACATGTGCCTGGCCATGCTGCTGTGGCACCGCGCAGTGGAAGGGATGCGGACGCTGACGGAGGCGTTCCTCTCCCTCGGCGTCGTATTCGGCAGCGTTGCCATTCCCCTGGCACTGGACGGCCGCTGGACATCCGCAGCCTGGTCGCTGGAAGGGGCCGCCCTTATCTGGATCGGGGTGCGGCAGGACCGCTGGCTGACACGCTGTTTCGGTTTCCTCCTGCTGGTGGG
>CAZKYZ010000614.1:0-2075 GCA_964557055.1 uncultured Desulfobacterales bacterium | reverse complement strand
CCACAGTCCAAATTTGTCCGCGGCACGGTTGAAGAGATCCAGCCGGATGAAAAGAGTGTTATCGTAAAGGCCCGGGGACGGAAATTGAGCGTGGGTTATGATTTTCTGGTCGTTGCTCTCGGATGGGAACCGCAGTTTTTCGATATTCCCGGTTTAAGGGAGGGCTCACTTACATTGCAGGATCTGAACACATCGCGACTGGTAAAGGATCGCATAGAGGAAAGCTTGATCGCCTTTGACGAAAATCCGGATGAAAGCTGGCGCACGACCTTCGTCATCGGCGGCGGGGGCCTCACAGGGGTTGAGTTGGCAGGCGAACTGGTGGAAAGTCTGCCGTTTTTTGCTCGCAGCTATGACCTTGCGACAGAGGACTTACGCTTGGTTGTCATCGAAGGGCATGCCACCCTGCTCCCCGGATTGGACCCATGGATAATTGAATCAACTACAGATTATTTGAAAACATGCGGTGTCGATATTTTAACGGGTGTGCGCATCGCTTCCGTGCAACACCAAACAATAAATCTATCGGACGGATCGACCATTGAGGCCGGTATCATTTTCTGGACCGGAGGTGTGCGAGCCAATGCGATCCTGGAAGAGACAGACTTTGTTCTCGGGCAGGGCGGTCGAATGGAAGTCAATCCCTTTTTGCAGGCAAAAGATTATCCAGAGGTCTTTGCCGGAGGGGACTGCGCATTGAGTGTAGACGAAAACGGCAGGCCGATGCCACCGACGGCCTGGCTTGCCGTTCAACACGGCCGGACGATTGCCGAAAACATTTTTCATGTATTAAACGGCCAGGAATTGCGCGCAGTTGAAATCACTGCGCCGGCCCTGATACTCTCCATCGGACGCAGAAAGGCACTGGGCATCGTTTTCGGGAAACGACTCACCGGCGCCTTTGCCGGATTTGTCAAGGATATCCTGGCCTTTCGCCATATCTATCAGATCGGTGGTTTACCGCTTACGTTGAAGAAACTCTGGGAGTGGGGGCCCTACCTCATTCATATACACCGGCGTCGATCCTGACTTTTTTGATGATGTTGTTGTCCCTGCTCTTTACATCCATGGCCATCGTCCGGGAAAAGGAAGCCGGTACCATGGAACAGTTGATTGTAACGCCCTTGAGACCCATCGAACTGATTCTGGGAAAAGCCATTCCGTTTTTTATGCTGAGCGGTTTTGTATTTTCCATCAGTAACATGCCTGTGGTGGTAAGGTGGTTGACCTATTTGAACCCGCTGAGATACCTCCTGGTGATTATCCGGGGAATATTTTTTCAGGCTCGGGAATAGACGTGTTATGGCCCCAGTTTTTGGCCTTGGGAATACTGGGCGGAATTGTTTTCAGCGGAGCGGTCAATCGTTTTCAAAAGCGGTTGGATTAAAAAATACGGCCGTGATAGCCGGTTTAGGATGTATCGGCAAGGGCAATTCTGTGACCTCATATGGCTACGCATTCCACATCTGTTTCCGGGCACTTTCGCCGGACGACATTAAACGATCAACCGTACGCCACCGAGATCCGCTAACCCGTATATGAAGTGCGTGCCGGGGGAGCCTATAAACGTAAGGTTGGTGGGAATTTTCCATTTTTCGGATAGTTCATGAATGAGTTCCGGACCGAAAGTTCCGATCAAAACGACAAATTCAATCTCGATATTGGGATAAGCATCGTCGAGAAATTTCAAATCTTTTCTAAGCTATGGCGGCACTTCGGTTTTGTTCTTGACCACCGTTACCATTTTAATCCGGTTGGTATGCTCGTTTTGCTGGACATACAGCATGGCACTATTGAGGTTGGATAGGTTATCCCCCCGGGTAAAGAAAACGATTTGCTGGGCGTTTATCTGGTCGATTTTTTTACGAATGGCCTGGGATATGTCCGTCATTCGATGAATGAGGAAAAAGAGTATCGAGCGGACCACAAATGGACAGGTCTGCAGGATAGTGATGCGGCCAAGCATGATGGCAATCACCAGCAGGGCTGGAAGGAAATATTCGAGAAAGACGCCGAGGTAATGAGGATTTAGCACCGCATTGCCTACCAGGCCGGCAGTCACGGCTGCAATGGCC
>CAZKYZ010000613.1:0-2076 GCA_964557055.1 uncultured Desulfobacterales bacterium | reverse complement strand
GGTGTAAAACGGTTCAAATATCCTGGAGATTTCTTCGGGAGCAAGGCCGGACCCCTTATCCTTGACTTTCAGGATGATGAAATCCCCTTCCCGAATGCCGGCTGGATTCTCATGAGGCCTGTCGACATAACGATTGCAGGTGGAAATAGTGATTTCTCCGCCGAGCGGCTGGGCTTCGGTTGCATTGGAAACAAGGTTCATGATTGCTTTTTTCAGGTGAATCGAAGATCCCCTGATATTCAGCAAATGGTCGTCCAGATTTGTTTCGACCGAAACGGCCGGATGGTAGCTCAACTGTTTTTGATATTCCGGTGAGCGTAAGTATTCCAGAATGATTGTGTTCAGGTTTATTACCTCGGTGGCGCTGACGACACCTCTCCGGGCGAGTGTGAGTAGATCATGTACAATCTCGGCCGCTTTTTTACCGGAATCCCGGATGGTCAAAATCGGATCGTATAGCGGGCTGCTTTCAGGAAGATCCAGCAGCAGTAAATCGGGATAGCTGACGATTCCGGACAACACATTGTTCAGGTCGTGGGCCACTCCGCCTGCCAGAGTGCCTAGGGCGTCCATTTTTTTAGAGCGCTGCAGTTGCTGTTCCAACTTGGCTTTTTCTTTCTCGATGTTTTTGCGCAAGGTTACATTTCGGGCAATACCCTGAAACCCGATCGGCTTATTTTCCGCGTTTGTCCGCAGTGACACCGATGTTTCAATATTACACCTGGAACCATCTTTACAGATCAATTCCCAGTCAAAAGACTTATAGGGTTCTTCTGTTTGAAAGACCCGGTGAAAGGACTGAAAAACCTTTTTTGCATTTTTTGCATCCATAAACTGGCGGTTGTTCATGTTCTTCAGTTCCGACGCCGGATACCCGAGAATTCGGGCCATTGATCGATTGAAGAAGGTAAAATTGCCGGCAAGGTCAACTTCATAATAGCCATCTTCGATACTGTCCAGGATGGTTCGGTATTTTTCTTCGCTCACCCGCAGGGCCTTTTCGGTTTGTTTACGGTTGGTAATGTCATCGCCGATAAAAACGATGTTGCGCAAAACACCCTTATCATCCCTGTTAGAATTAAAGGTGCCCTCCAAAAAATGAGTGTTGCCGGTTTTGTCGAAAACCCGGAATTCAGTGTTGATTTTTGATATGTCACCCTGCCATGCTTTTTCCAACAGGGTGGCAAGGCGGGTAAGGTCGTCTGGGTGGAGAATGTCGAATCCGGAGGTGCCGACCAGGTCATCGGGTTGGTAGCCCAGGAGCTTATGGGCAGGATTTACAAATTCATAGATACCTGTTGCGTCCATCAGGGAGACCAGTGAGCTCGTATTCTCCGTGATCGTTCGCAGGCGGTATTCTTTTTCCTGAAGGGCCTTCTCGACCCTTACCCGGTCGGTAATGTCGTGAAAGACAACGATGCCGGCGATGATTGTACCTTCCGGATCGGTAACGGGAGTCGCATTGGCGGACACCCATCGATCTTCCCCCGATTCATTGCGAATGATGATCTCGACGTTTCTGGAGATGTCCCCCCTGAGGACGGCTCTTGAAAGTGGTAGATCCTCCGGGGCATAGGGTGTGCCGTCCGGGTAGAATGTTTGCCAGCGGGCAGCATGTTGGGAGACATCTATCTCGGTGAGCTGCTCTTCCCCAGATCCCCGAATCCCCAAAGCCGCTGGATTGGCATGGCGGATATTGACATCTGGTGCGTCGGCGATCAGGATACCCGAAGGGGACTGGTTGAAGGCAGCCTCCGCCAGTACCTGGGTTCTTTGCAGTTTCCTTTCGGTTTGTTTCGATTTTGTGATGTCAACGACGGTCCCTTCAAGAAAACCGTCTCTGGAAAAGGCTCTTGCGCTGAGTGCGATCTGGATGGTGGAACCATCGGTGTGCTCTATTTCGATTTCAAAGCCGTCAACTTTTCCCGTAGCGGTGAGTTGATCAATCAATTCCTTTCGGTGATTGAAGTTTCGGTACTGTTCAGAAACAGCGGCTTTTTCAATGAATTCGTCAACCGAGTCGTATCCCAGCATTGTGGCCAGCGTTTGGTTGGCGGCCAGCAATTTATTGTCTCC
>CAZKYZ010000612.1:0-2076 GCA_964557055.1 uncultured Desulfobacterales bacterium | reverse complement strand
GATTGCAAAAGAGCGAAAACGCAGCTCCGGGCCAAAAGATGCCGTTTGTGGATGGACACTAGTTAAGGTCACTGCTAACCCATCAATACCATTCACGCAGGCAGTACAATATGACAAAATTGTTATGGGTCATGCTGGGAGGCAGTTTTGGCGCATTATCACGATACAGCGTCAGTCTCCTGTCCGCACGTTTTTTCGGCATCAGCTTCCCCTGGGGGACCCTGTTCGCCAACCTGGCAGGCTGTTTTCTGATCGGGATCATTTTCGCCCTGACAGATCGGACGAATTATCTCGGCCCGGAAATCCGCCTGTTCGTCATGACCGGATTTCTTGGCGCCTTGACCACTTTTTCCACCTACAGCCTGGAAACGATCACCGCTGTCCGAACCGGAAGCGGCTATCTTGCCCTGGTCAACCTGCTGGCCAATAACATCGGCTGCCTCCTCCTTACCCTGGCCGGAATATGGATAACCGGCTTATTACTAAATTGGAAATAATCAGCCATGGGGATCGAATACAGCGTCATTGAAATCTTTACCAGCGAAGAGGCCCGCTATCGCGGGAAGCCCGTCCCGGAAGCCGTCATCGAAATGGTCCGCAAAAAGAAAATTGCGGCCCGCTGCATGGTCACCAAGGGAACCGCCGCCTGTTACGAAAACGGTGAACAGGTCACACAGCGCATTGTCGCGCTTTCTTTCAACATGCCCATAAAAATAGAAATCGTATTGCCGGCCGCAGAAAAAGACGCCATCGTTGCAGCCGTTGTGGAAATGACAACGGAAGGCATTGTCGGTATTCGCGATCTTCATGTTCACCGCCACCAGACCCGGAATCACCTCATACCACGGCATTTTCTGGTGGAGGCCGCCATGACATCTCAACCGGAAAAAGTATATGCCCACACATCACTGGCCGATGTTATCCAGCTGCTGCTGCCGGCTTTTTTTACCGGCCTGCCGGTGGTCAACGCAGATGACACCCCGATCGGAATCATCACCCACGGGGACCTTGTTTACCGGGCCGGCCTTCCAATCCGGCCCGGTTTACTGAAAAGCACCGGTGAAAACAACCTGACCGGAATCCTCGATTCCCTGCGGGCAAAAACCGCAACCGAAATCATGTCCTCTCCGGTAACAACAATCGAAGCGTCAAAACCGCTTACTGCGGCCGTGGAAATCATGCTCAACAAACGGATCAAGCGGCTCCCCGTGGTAGACGCCAAAGGCAGGCTGATCGGAATGCTGTCCCGATTCGATGTTTTCAAAATTATTTCCAATGAAACGCCAAACTGGAAAGCGCTAGGACATCCGGATGTGGTTGTGGCCGATCAAAAAACCGTTGCGGACATTATGCAGCGTGAAATCAAAACGGTCACACCGGACACCGGAGTCGACCATCTCATCCGCATCATCGATTCGGAAGAGATCCAGCGGGTTGCCGTTGTCGATGACGAGGGCAAATTTCTCGGAATGATATCGGATGGTGATCTCCTGGCAGTTTTTCTGGACAGGCACCCCGGAGTCATCGAACACTTTGCCTCGCTTCTGCCGGGTATCAAGCGGATCCCTTTCGGCAGCCTGCCCTTGGAAAAATTGAAACATGAAACGGCCAGCGGAATTATGCAGACGAACCTGACTACGGTTACCGAAACCACCGGCATTGAAGAAGCGATCCGGATGATGACGGAAAATGGACTCAAACGGCTTCCTGTCCTTGATGGTAATGGTAATTTCAGGGGTATGATCAGCAGGGACTCCCTGCTGCGAACCGGTTATCGTCCTGCAAAATGACCTTCGGCCAGTCACTGGCGCGCCGATAAAGCACAACATAAAACGACCCATCCAAGGTATGCCGACACTGCCGGCAGACACTTTCAGCATTCGCCTCCACGCCTGGTTTAAATACCATATCGACTCAACATTTTTGTACTTTTTTGGAATAAAATATTACAAATATGTAAATGATTTAAAAGGCATGCTTGGAAAAGTTCAACTTGCACAGGAAACAAAAATCCCATCAGTAAAGGCTGTAACAGTAGAAGATAGTCCTGAAAATATAAATTTATTTAAGACTGCT
>CAZKYZ010000611.1:0-2079 GCA_964557055.1 uncultured Desulfobacterales bacterium | reverse complement strand
GTATCAACGGATATGGACGAATCGGCAAACTCTCGGTGTGGCATCATGCCGGGCGGAAATTTTTTGACGAAATCGTGGTCAATCTCGGCAGGGCGGTGGGGACATCTTTGGCGGACATTGCCCATTATACCGAGAGGGATTCCAGTTACGGCCGCCTGTCCAGTTTTTTATACGGCTTTAACAGCAATACGGTCTTATCGGATATCGATGAAGAAAAAGGATCCATGCGGATAAACGGCATTCCGGTCACTTTTCTGCAAACAGACCGTAATCCGGGCGATATCCGCTGGCGGGATAATAACGTGGAACTGGTAGTGGACACTACCGGACAGTTCCTGGATCCAACGCTTCCTCCAGATCACCCCAAAGGTTCCATGCGGGGACATGTGGAAGCCGGGGCCCGAAAAGTCGTTGTGTCGGCCCCCTTTAAAATCAAAGACAAGGGCGCACCCATGCCGGAGGACTCGGTAACCACGGTGATGGGAATCAACAGCAACGATTTTGACCCCAGGCGCCATCAATTTATTTCCAACGCCTCGTGTACCACCAATTGTCTGGCGCATATGATGAAGCCGCTGATTTCCGCATTCGGCGCCAAGCGGATTCTGTCTGCATCCATGGCAACCGTTCATGCCGCCACCGGTTCCCAACAGGTTCTGGATCGGCTCCCCCAAGCCGGGGCAAGAGATCTACGCAAAAGCCGCAGTATTATGAACAATATTATCCTGACAACCACCGGAGCGGCCAATGCCCTGCGGCTGGTTATTCCGGAAATGGAGCAGATCGGCTTTATCGCTGAATCCGTTCGCATACCGACGGCGACCGGATCTCTGGTGATCCTGGTGGTGGATTTTCAAGAAGAGATTTCCGGGGAAACGATCCGGCGGGCACGGATCAATGAAGCCTATCGTCAGTCTGCCGAAGACGATCCCGACGGATATCTGCACTATTCTGAAAAGCAGAATGTTTCCGGCGACATTATCGGTCTGCCGCGGGCCATTGCCATTATCGAGGGCCATGAAACCCACACACGAACGGCGGAGGTGGCCATCGATCTCGAAAAAGTGCCCGGGCTAAGCAGTAGTTTCGTTTCCGGCCTGGAGGATACCGTTATCCGCGTGCCGTTGACACAAGCGGTGATCTATGGATGGTACGACAATGAAATGGGCAGTTATGTAAACGCTCTCGGGGATCGGACGGTTACTATCGCCGAATATGTAGGATAAGGCGGAAGGGAGACATTCGCTCATGGCTGATAGCTCATGGTTCATGCCTAAGGGCAGAGGGCATAGAGCATAGAGCGAAGAGCCAAAAGCAGTGAACAGTAAACAGTGAGTAGTGAGTAGAAAAGAGCATAGGGCAAAGAGAAGGGGGCATGGCGCAGAGGGTGAACTGCAGCAGGTTGAAGGCTGTTAGCAACAGCAAAAACAACCAATAGCATGACAGCTTCCAAACGGAAAATCCTAAAAACGTCAGCCCGTAGGGCACATGTGAATTTACTGTCAAAAGGCGAAGATTACTTTACATTCTTGCCTTGAAAGATATGCTCGACTTGACAGCAAGGAATGATGGTATCTGTAATTTTAGCAACCTGGTAATGATCTCCATGCATCGTTATCTGCCTGAAATTTGGTTTTCAGGCTCCAATTTAGAGCATATCACATCTTCTGCATCGATATTAAAATAACCATATCTTGTGGTTTCAATAATTTCCTGATATCGCATCTTAAATCATGAATCAGTCTTGAATCTGATCTGGTCTTCAAACGAATCTCTACTTCCCTGATTCATTTCTCTTTTGATCTTCACAATTGCATCACTATTCTTGAGTTCGAGAGTATCTAACAAGAATGCAGTAAAGGCATATTCTTTCGGTTTTTGGAAACTCAAGTATACAGCGAGTATGCGTAAAATTGGCAGAGCTCAAGGATAGTACAAGAATGTGTAAGTGTCCGAAATATATTACTCACCATAAAAGGTGTTAAAATGCCTGAAAAACCTACCTATGAAGAGCTGGAGCAAAGGATCCTCGAATTAGAAAGGGCTAATGGACTATTAACCAGAGCCTTTAATAACAGA
>CAZKYZ010000610.1:0-2079 GCA_964557055.1 uncultured Desulfobacterales bacterium | reverse complement strand
ACGGGCGATTTCTTTTGGTTCGTTTTCTTTTTCGCAAAAGAAAATGAACAGAAATCCGGAAGAAAAAAACCGTTCTCCCGCAGAGACGCAGGGGCGCAGGAAGTGGTGAGAAGGTCAGTTTTCGTCGATTCGTTAATCGGTTGATTGGTTAATTCGTAAGACCGAAAAAGAAGGGTCCGAGGATTCGAGGGAAAAGCGCAGAGAGCAGAGCGCATAGAACAGAGAGTGAACGGCAGGGAAAAAGATAGTTCATGGCTCATGGCTGATGTGGAAAAGTAGAGAGTGGTGAGAAGAGCAGGCCCTCTTCGGGTCCTCCACCAGAGGTGGAGGGCTAAGATCAGACTGATGGCATATTTTGGTCCATAGTGGCTTGACAACAGAATCAGACGAAAAAGGAAAACAACATGCCCGTCATCGAAAGCAATATCGATACCCAATCCGATGAATACAAACAGAACTACGCGTCCATGGAGGCGCTGGTTGCGGATCTGCAAAAAGAGCTGAAAAAGGCCCACGCGGAGCGGTCGCAAAAATCCCTCGACCGGCTGCTGGAAACCGGGAAACTGCCCGTTCAGAAAAAACTGGATCTGCTCCTGGACCGCAACACCCCCTTTTTGGAAATTGCCCCCCTGGCCGCCAAAGGCATGTATGACGGCAAAATCCACGGGGCCGGTTTGCGCGCCGGGATCGGTGTCATTCACGGTCGGGAAGTACTGATCAGTACCAGCGATGCAACCGTGAAAGGGGGTTCGATCTATCCCCTGGGAGTTAAAAAATCACTGCGCCTGCAAACCATCAGCATGGAGAACAACCTTCCGTTTGTCAGCCTCATGGATTCGGCCGGCGCCTACCTGCCCCTGCAGTCGGAAATATTTCCGGACGTCGATGACGGCGGCCGCATATTCTACAACCAGGCCAGGATGTCCAAAATGGGAATCCCCCAGATCACCGCCGTCATGGGCCTTTGCACCGCGGGCGGTGCTTACGGAGTGGCCATGTCCGACGAAATCGTGCACGTAAAGGGCCACGGAGCCATTTTTCTGGGCGGCCCGCCCCTGGTCAAAGCGGCCACCGGTGAAGAGGTTTCGGCCGATGAACTGGGCGGTCCCGATCTGCACTGCCGCGAGTCCGGTGTATCCGATTACTATGCCGAGGACGACGCCCATGCCATCGCCATTATCCGGGAAATCGTCCGCAATCTGCCGAAAAACACCAAATCCCCGCTCACGGCCGCAGATCCCAAACCGCCGCTTTATGATCCACGAGAAATTTACGGGATCGTTCCCAAAGACCTGTCCACCCCATACGACATCCGCGAGGTACTGGCCCGCATGGTGGACGGCAGCGAATTCCTGGAATTCAAGGAGTACTACGGATCGACCCTGATCTGCGGCTGGGCGCATATCCACGGCTGGCCAGTGGGGATTCTTGCCAACAATGGGGTGCTCTTCTCGGAAAGCGCCGAAAAGGCCACCCAGTTTATACAGATCTGTGACAAACGCAAAATACCGCTGCTCTTCGTCCAGAACATCAGCGGTTTCATCATCGGGCGCAGCTACGAGCAGGGCGGTATTACCAAAAACGGACACAAGATGGTCAATGCCGTTTCCACCGCCACCGTACCCAAATTCACCGTTATGGCAGGCGCATCCTTTGGCGCCGGCAACTATGCCATGTGCGGCCGGGCCTACTCTCCCCGCTTCCTGTGGATGTGGCCCAACGCTGAAATCGGCGTCATGGGCGGCCCCCAGGCTGCCGATGTGCTCATATCGATTACCAACGACCAGAACAAACGGCTCGGCAAACCGCCCTTGACGGAAGCAGAAAACGCCTTTTTGCGGGAGCCCATCATCGGCGCCGCCAAAAAAGAGGGCAACGCCTACTACAGCACCTCCAACCTCTGGGACGACGGGATCATCGATCCGGCCAAAACCAGGGATGTGCTGGGTCTGGCCATATCCGCATCACTCAACGCGCCCATCCGCGACGATGTTCCCGGATATGGAATTTTCAGGATGTAAGGAAAGATGGACTCGTAAAAAGTCATGTTTCAGACGGTTTCGTAAAATGTTCGAGATC
>CAZKYZ010000609.1:0-2082 GCA_964557055.1 uncultured Desulfobacterales bacterium | reverse complement strand
AGCACCTGACTCTTAATCAGTAGGTTCCGAGTTCGATTCTCGGACGGCCCACCAATGAAATCAAAGGGTTAGCAACTATTTTGCTAATCCTTTTTTCGTTTTTGCTACCATTTTGCCAAAATTTTGCCAAAAATGGCTCCTCACTTTTCTTACCTATCGTTACCGATTTGCCTGTTTGGGACACACTAATCACCAAGTCCAACCGCATCGTCAATATATTTGCTGTATACCTTGATAACCATTTCCGCGTTTCTATGCCCCATCACCTTTGCGATCTGTAATGGATTTTTCATACAAGAAAGATGATAAGTGGCAAAGCTGTGTCGGGTTTGTTTCATTTCTCTGTACTGAACTGCGGCTCGTTCAAGTGCTGGAATCCAAACCCTAATTCTGACATTGCTTGCATCGAACATTTTACCTGTTTCTGAGCAAAAGAAATAATCTCCATTAAATTGGTCATATATCTTTTTCTGATCCTTCAAGGCTGACAGCATCTTTGAAGACAATTTTATCGTCCTTCGCCGGTATTTATTCTTGCATGGGCCTTCGATAGGTTTCCCGTTTTCGTCTCTCGTCATTGCACGTTGGATGGAAATTGTTCCCTTGGCCCAGTCAATAACTTCGGGTTTTATTGCAGACTGCTCGCCCTGACTAATACCTGTAGCAAATGCAAATCTGAAGTAAGGATTCCAATGATTCGGCAATTCGGCAATAATACGATCCTGCTCCTCGACTGAAAAGGGAAATATTTTCTCGTAACCATCTTTATCGCCCTTTGGCATTTCAAACCCAAAAAAAGGATCGTACAATCCACCCCAACCATATTTTATCGCAGCGTCCTTGCATATCATTTTTAAAGGAACGAAATACTTTTTAACAGATTCGTTACCAACAGGCTTCCCACGGTATTTTCGACTCTTGGCCCAAGAAACAAATTCATCAAATACAATTTTATTAAGGCTGCCAAATGTTTTATCACCCAAAAATGGTATTAAGTATTTTTCAATATATCCCTTATAACAACCAAGCGTTCTGACTGAAATCCCATTAGAAGCCTTGCGCAAATTGTACCACACCCAGACATGACTATTAAAAGTGATTTGATCTGGAGTTTTGTTTAAACCAAACACCAGCTGTTCCTTTTCAACGAAATAATCCGTCTTTTTGCTGTTCGGGAAAACTTTACCAAACCTGAAAGTACCCGATTTTATACCGACAATAATCTTGTCCAACTGGTCCCGGACATGTTTAGCGTTCTTATCATTCCATGCAAGGCCAGAGGACTCTCTTACCCTTTCTCCCAAATACATGAAATCGACGTAAGCTTTCCCACTAACCTTTCGGACAGAACCTTCCTTGTTCTGATTTAAGCCAGACTTGCGCGCTTGACCAGAACGTTTTACTGGCCGGGGAAAACTTATGACTTCAGCGTGTTTCTCATATGTTTTAAACATGTTATACTCCCTTCATAAACCACCCCCTTCCACTGATTTTCACCGAATATATTATAACAAATAACCGCAGTCAGCAAAATAGGTTTATGTTAAATTTCTATCAAACTATCCGGAATAGGTGATGTTATCTTTTTTTCAGAGTGATTGCCTTCAAGCCAGCTTTTCATAGTTGACCATTTGAACAGTATTTTTTTCGGTGTTGGTTTAAAATAGTGCCGGTTTTGGATAAAATATTTTTTATGTATCATATTGTAAATTGTCTGCTTCTTCATCTTTAACCGTTCACTCAGTTCCTTTATTGTCAGATATTCTTCCATGATATTATCCCCTTTTGTTTTTTGTTCTATTTATTATGAGCGGAAATGTTATTCTTTTGAAAATTGTCCCCGCAATCTATTAAATAACGTAACGCTTTAACATAATTTCTGCCATCTTTCGGTTTGCTGGCACCCTACCTGACGGCACTTGCCTGGCCCAGGACGCTCTGTTTCATCCCCTCCGTAAGAGTTTGTTTTCTTTCGCGATTTACACCGATTTCAAGGCTGGTGTTATCCGACCCCGATTAAACGCACCAAGTGTTTTTAAAGGCCTACTCGCTCCCATACTAGCCTTATGGGTCTTGGATCTT
>CAZKYZ010000608.1:0-2092 GCA_964557055.1 uncultured Desulfobacterales bacterium | reverse complement strand
CAAGTCTGTTCCGGTTTTTTTCGGAAAACATATGGCCGATGACCTGTTGGACTTTTTGGTTGTCAACGATCCGGTCATTTTTTGCTAAAATTGTTAATACAGGCAGTCTGTTCTGAAGTATCGCCGTCCAGGAAAGTTCCTGGATTTCATCCATGATATGGGCGGTTTTTATAGTGATCATGGTCGTCCTCAGGTCGTCGTTTTCAATAAAATCGAGCCATTCATCGTTCAGGGTAAAATCGGTGGCCTCCATTGGTATGGGGACACAGGCATGCGTACGGGCAGGTTTCAGTTTAAATTCAGCCATCATATTCAATATGTTGTTTCCTGCAATGCGAATAACGGATCTGAAACGTTCGTTCCAAAAAAAACCTGGTGTTAACAGGATGAGACTGGAAAGTAAACTGTCTGCCTGAACGGCGGCAACGGAGGCGTATTGACTCCCCTGGCACCATCCGGCCAGATGAACACGCTTGTAGGAGTCCTTCAGGTGTTCAATATGTTTTACAACATCCTCAATCGCAGATTGCATGGAACCGATATCTCCATGCCCGTCATTCAACCCGCAACCCCTGCGATCCGGTGCAACAATCGTTATGCTGTCGGAGCTTGCCCGCAGTGCGTTTGCCAAAGGTGCCTGCCATCCCGAATGACTCATGCCGCCATGCAGGACAAGTAAAACATCGCTGCCTTTAGCCGGCCCCCAGCGTCTGTAGTGAATCTTATACTGATCCGGCATTCTGAGAACGGAAAGATCAGGATTGCCAGTGTCGGGAGGTTCCGGCCATCGGCATTTCATGCCGAATCCCGTATCCCAATTTTCAACGGGTATGACCCGAAGCCCATGGACGGTTTTAAAAAAATAGGGAACATTGAGATCCAGCAGCCCCTTGCGGCCGAACTTCAGCATCGGGTCCACCGGTTCCCGTTCTAGCAGATAATCACCATAGGCCCCTTCCTGCGCAGTCAGGTTTTCTCCGGCTGCATCGGCCAAAATAAGCGCGGCCCGGGTCAACAAGGATGTTTCTCCCACATGACATCCGATAATAACAGGCCACCCTATTTTTTTTAACGCGTCAATTAGTCCGAGTGCCCGTATAATCCCACCCACGCGTGAAATCTTGATGTTTGCAATAAATTTTCCGGGCAGGTTTTTGAATTTCGACAAATCTCCGAGTGTGCACAGGCTTTCATCCAGAATAACGGGCAACCTGGTGGCAACACTCACTTTGCTGATACCGGCCGTATCCCCGGAACCGACGGGTTCCTCCAAAGCAGATATTTCGCCCCCCAGTGCTGCCAGATGTGCGATCGCCTCATCGACCCGGCCGTCCCACAAATTGTTTGCGTCCAGACGTATGCGGGGATCGGACATGCCGTGCTGCTCACAGAGATCGTACAGGATATCGATTTTTTCTTTGTCTCGCTCCAGATCGCCGGTTACTTTTATTTTGAAGTCTGAAAAGCCGCGGACGAGATATTGATCCACTATTGCAGAATATTTCCACTTTTTATCGTCTCCGAGAACGGCGGTGTATCTCCCGCGTCGATTGGATTCGCTTTTACCAAGTAACTTCTCCACGCTGCAGCCCCGCTCCTGCGAAAGAAGATCGAGCAGTGCCATTTCCACGGCACACCAGGCCGAGGGATATCGGTTTATCCATTTGGTATTATTATTGATCCATTTTATAACCTCATCAAACGTGTGGAATGAAATTGCTCCTGCCGTGAAACTTTCCTGAACCCATTTGATGCTGGACGCCAGGTCGTCGCCGGCGGCATAAGGCCTGGGGCAGCCTTCGCCGTATCCGGAAATGGCACCCCGTTTTGTCCGTACCCAAATGCTGTCACCCTCATTTCTTTCCGCCCCGGCATGGCGAAATGTTGATTTCAGCTTCACTTTCAACGGTTGTACTTCTATCTGAATCGACTCTCCTGTCATACGATATTTTCCTGTGCGTTGGGGAAAAATTGCCCGAGATTGTTTAAACCCCTTCGTACGCCATTTCGGCGGTGCTTCGAATTGTAGTTAGTGTTCATCCATAAACGGCATCTTTCGGCCCGGAGCTGCGTTTTCGCTCTTTTGAAATCC
>CAZKYZ010000607.1:0-2112 GCA_964557055.1 uncultured Desulfobacterales bacterium | reverse complement strand
GCCCCGGTTGTGAAGGCTGCCCCGGTTGTGAAGGCTGCCCCGGCCGAAAGAAAAAAGAAGGGTAAAATCACAAACACCAGGTCGTTGACCATTGCCAACGCTGCCGAGGAATTTCGGGTCTTCTCCACCAAATGGGTCTACAAGGTGAACAAACACCACGTTAAAAGCTTTGCCCGCATGGAAGTGGTCAAACTTTCCAATGGCACCTACCTGGCAAGATACCATGCTGTTGACCTGTTTTCCGTCAAACGCCAACTGAAAACAACTTCCAACCCCAAAGCCCCCTTTGTCGGGACGCTTCGGTATGTCGAACAAATTTTTGAAAACAAGGGGAAGGACATTACGTCCGCCCGATCCGGAAAGTTCAAGCCTGTGCGGGGAATTAACATTGTCGAAATCTTTGCCCGCACCGATAAAGGGTGGCAGTGAGGAACCCACCAGCAGCTTAGCCCGCCACCTCTGATGGAGGAATAGAAAAGGTTCCACCGATCCGGTAAGAGGTATTAACGGTTTAGAAAACACGTAACTCACTGATTGAGATTTAAGGTTCGCGTTGACTGAATCGTAATCCTTAATTGTTCGTCTCAGACTCCCGAGACTCCATTCTTTCCCCTTGTCGCGTATCTTCCAGCTTCTGGTCCTGACGTTTTTTCCTGTGTAGAAGAAAAGGGGCGAATAGTTCCCATAGTCCCAGAATACCAAAATACACCATCCCCGCCAGCAGCGCCTGCTGGGGATCTTTTTCCCATTCTCCGGAACCTCGTCCGGGATAGACTTTATCGAGTACCTCCTCTGTAAGGCCTGCGCGAGGGATTCTTACCATAACCGAGAGAAACACACTGAATAGGTATAGCACCACGCTTATGATCGAGCGATAAATCATCTGGCGTAGGCCGTTTTCAGAATCGAAAATTACGGCGAGAAAGCGGGAGATCGTTACCCAGAAGAAAATCCAGAACAGGTTCCAGGTGTTGAATGCGAACGAGAAGCCCACAGCGAACAATGAATAGAAACCTACTAAAAGGATCATCATGCCATATCGGTGAATTCGTCTGATTGGGCTCCCGGCAGTCTCCCAACGCTGGGAGAGGGCCGCGAAGAACATACCCGAATGCACAAGGATAAACTCCAGCACCATTATGCCCACACCAAGCTTAACCCACCGGCCGTCGTCAATGGTCATGGGCGATTGCCATGTTATAATGAACATCACCGTGATCACCCAGCACGGCGCCATACCCATAACCCCTGCAAACAGATTTTTGATGAAGTTCAGCATGATTGACTATTTACGGAATCTTGCCGACAAACGCGGCTTTTATATTTTTTAAAACGTACTCTTCTGCAGGCGCGGTTTGTGCAACCCCTGAAAGAGATCTTGGGCGGAGCCGACATCCATAAGCACCGCCCCTGCTTTTGTTCCTATGCACCCCTATGTTTTTTTCCGTTTATGTGTACCTGTTTGAAACCTGTTCACAGATCTTGGTCAAATACCGAACGTCTATCTCATCAAAGACATCTGCCTCAGTTGAATCGATATCCAAAACCGCCCTGACCTTATTTGAACCGCCTCTAACGGGTAAAACGATCTCTGCTTTTGTTTCACTGGAACAGGCGATGTGGTGCGGCAGTTTGCTGACATCACTTTCAATCTGTATCTTATTTTCCCGCACGCATTTCCCGCACACGCCCCTTTCGATATGGATCGTCAAGCACCCATGGGTTCCCTGGTACGGTCCGACTTTCAGGGTTTTTTCATCCACCAGCCTGTAAAACCCGACCCAGTTAAAATAATCGAAGGCATGGTACAGCTCGCATGAGATGGTCGACATAACCGATATCAGATCCGTTTCATCCTCAATCAACGATTCGATGGTTCGCACAACATCTTTGTACTTTGATTCCTTCATCCATAAATCCTTTCATAAAGCCCCGGTATTGTAATCCTGTAGATCCTGTTAGTCCCGTCAGATAGTTTAGAAAGGATCTACTTTCATTTCTTCTCTTTCATCTTTTTCTGTCGAATACAGATAACGCTTTCAAATAAAATGGCAGAAAGGACAAATTTAATATTCAATATTTACCAGATGAACAGGTGCAGACGAATGTTGT
>CAZKYZ010000606.1:1915-2129 GCA_964557055.1 uncultured Desulfobacterales bacterium | reverse complement strand
AAAGGAAAAAAAAATAAGTCGATCCGGAAGATAATGTCCTTCCGGAAAATTTGAGCCGACAATGCGGCAACTCGCGCATCGATCCCTACCTTGACACTGACGGTGTTTCCTTATAAACCAAAGTACAATTACAGAGTTCCAGACCGTTTTTGCCCTATTCTGAATTTCCCAGGCTTCGGCAACGGTGCATTCCAATCGGTCTGTATTCAGAGAA
>CAZKYZ010000606.1:0-1905 GCA_964557055.1 uncultured Desulfobacterales bacterium | reverse complement strand
AGCAATTTTGGAAAATACGACTGGCGGATCTCAAAACCAGTCTGGAGTCGAACAACTTCGAGGTCTACCTCGCGGAAAACAGGGAACAAGCGGCCGACATCGTAATGAAAGAAATCATCCCCGGCACCCGTCCGCAGCGGATTTCCTGGGGCGGTTCGAAAACATTTCTCGAAACCGGCCTGTATGATCAATTACAGGCTTCACAGCAGCTTGAAATCATCGACACCTATGACAAAAACCTGACCCCGGAAGCAAGCTATGAAAGACGACGCCAATCCCTGCTGGTCGATCTGTTTTTCATGGGAACCAACGCGGTAACCGAATCCGGGCAATTGGTCAATCTGGACATGATCGGCAATCGTGTCGGTGCATTGACGTTCGGCCCGCGTCATGTCGTCGTGATGGTCGGGAGGAACAAACTCGTCCAGGGAATCGATGAAGCCATGAACCGAATCAAGGACTATGCCGCACCGGTCAATACGATGCGCCTGGGCAAAAAAACGCCGTGCGCAAAAACATCCTACTGTGAGGAATGCAAGAGTCCCGATCGTATCTGCAACACCTGGACGATCACGGAAAAGTCCTTTCCCAAGGGCCGCGTCAAGGTGGTTCTAATCAATGAAGACCTCGGATTCTAGCGCATCCGAAACCGGCGGGAGGTTTCCATGAAAATCATGGTGGGTTTCAATGGGTCTGCCACCTCAAAATCGGCCCTTCAAATGGCCGAGTCACACGCCCGCGCTTTCCAGGCGCAGGTGCTCCTGGTGACATCCAAGGAGGGCGGGTACGAAGTTCCGCGCGAAGAGTTCGAAAACACCGAAAAATCGCTTGGATATGAAGTAACTCGCCTTCGCGAAGCCGGAATCTCTTGTAAAAGCATTGTTTCTGTGCGGGGATTGAAACCTGGAGAAGACATGGTCCGCCTGGCGGAAGAAAAATGGTCGATGAAATCATCATCACGGTAAAAAAACGATCGAAGGTCGGAAAAATGCTTTTTGGCTCCACGGCGCAATATGTAATCCTCCATGCGCCGTGCCCGGTTGTGTGTGTGAAATAAACAAACTATTTTTTCCATCGTTTTCTGGAAAGGAGTAAAAATGTCGTTACACGAAAAAATCAAAGACATGCCGCTTTTTAAATACTTCACGAACAATGAAATGAAAACCTTTTCTCAGATGGAGCATCTCGTCCAGAGTTTTGAAAAGGACCAGTCAATCATCGGTGAAGGCGAAGAGTCAACCTCGCTGTATCTATTGGTGGAAGGCAATGTCGAGGTAACCAAAAAAGTCGATGATGTCTCAATTCGGTTGGCGAAATTGAAACCCGGAGAACTTTTCGGTGAAATGTCCTTTTTTTCAAAAAAACTCAGATCCAGCAACGTGGTCGCAAAAGACCCCGTTTCTGTCCTACGGATGGATGACGAGTTCTTCCTGAAAATCGACCCAGGCATCCGGGACAAAATTAAAAACTTCCTGATCGAACTGCTCATCAAAAGACTCGACAATATGAACGACGCCATTATGCGGGTTTCCAAACTCATGCGGGCGTAACCCTTGCGGCAGATCGACGGAAGGGGCGCCGGGCAGTGAAAACCGTCCATTCCTGGAATCCGGGCACCTATATCCAAACTCACCAGCGAAACATTCCGCATGCGTGAACACGGAAGGGTTTTGTCGAAGTGGTCATGATTCCCCTGGATGGTTGGCGAATCATTTTTTTCGAATTCGGCCCCGCCTCTCCTGAAAAACCGGCTGCCCGTGGAGATGCGAATCTCACGCAGACAAAAGCAGATGGGGCAAAGGAGTACAAGTGTATTTCAACCACTGCATGAAGCATCAGATTGTCCGGAAAAACTTTCGCAATTTCGCGGAAAGTGAAATCGCACCGATTGCTCATGAAATCTAC
>CAZKYZ010000605.1:0-2137 GCA_964557055.1 uncultured Desulfobacterales bacterium | reverse complement strand
CTTCATACGCCGATTCATTCTTTTTCCAATACCGTAAGCCCGCTTGCCGGACGCGAGCCTGAAGCTTGGTGTAGTTTCTTACCATGTCTTCTCTGACGGCAGCGTTGTGAAGAAGGGCGGCAGGATGCTGCACCGGAATTATTTCCTGATCCCCCGCCACAAAAATGTGGCCATAGACGCTATGAAATTCCGCTTTGGAAGGGCATGCAATACCATATTTTCTAAATATGTATCGGGTTGCATAATAGCCCAGCGGGACCAGAATTGCGGGTTTTACCGCCTCTATCTCGCGCTCCAGGAACCGGCCGCAAGTTTCAATTTCGTCCGCCTTTGGCTTTCTATTTTTGGGGAGCAAGCATTTTATGAGATTGGTCATAAAAATATCTTTCCTGTTTATCTCTATCCTGCTCAACATCTCATTGAGAACCATTCCGGAAGGACCAATGAACATTATTCCTTCTCTGTCCTCATTCTCTCCGGGTGCCTGGGCAACGAGCATCAATTGGGCGGATGGATCCCCTTCCCCGCAAACGGCGTTTTTTCTGCTTTTGGCCAATCCGCACCTATCACAACGCCTGATCTCTTTATTCATAGCATCGATATCATCCGCTACACCCATTGGGGGATCTCCTTGCGCCTGGAACCTCGCTCAACTTTCTAATCCTTCATTTCAAGATTAAACTATAGCCTTGGATCAATGTGGCCGGGTCCACCGCACTGCGGGATGTAGCAGGTGACATTTTTAAAGAGATTTTTCTCTCCACATTCAGGACATGTATCAGGGCGAGATGAAGCGGTAATAAGAAAGCCGCACTTGCCACATTTCCAGTAGGTCAGGCCGCACTCGGGACAGATATCTCCCTCAAATTTACCGTCGGCATTGTAGCCACAATGCGCACAAACCATTCTCTCTTGTTTTTTGTCCATTTTTTCTCCTTTTCATTTCACTTTGATATTATACGTTGGATACCTCTCCCAAAGATGATCCGGCAGTCACAAACCAATGCCATCAATTCGGGCCCCGCATAGCGGGCAATTCCCATTTTCCGTCCGATTCTGCAATAGGCTGAACCCGTAGCGCTCTATGAGCAGTGCCCCACAGGCATGGCAGTAGGTATTTTCTCCGTCCTCTCCGGGCATGTTGCCTGCGTAAACATATCGCAGGCCCTGTTCCCTGCCGATTTCGCGGGCCTTCCAGAGAGTTTCCATCGGAGTCCGGGGTTTATCCACCATCTTGTATGTGGGATAGAACTGTGTGACGTGCCAGGGAATCTCGGCGCCGACACCCTTAATAAATTGAGCGATATCCCGCAGCTCTTGGGGTTGATCATTCAGCCCTGGAATAATAAGCGTTGCAACTTCCACCCAGACGCCAAGCGCTTTCATCAACCGGACCGATTCCAGCACCGGCTTGAGGCGGGCGCTGCAAATCTCTTTATAGAAATTGTCGGTAAACGCCTTTATGTCTATATTGACGGCATCTAAATAGGGTGCAATTTTAGCGATGGCATCAGCACTCATATAGCCATTGCTGACAAAGATATTTTTCAGGCCCTCCCTTTGGGCCAGGACAGCGGTATCGTAAGCAAATTCGAAAAAAACGGTCGGTTCGGTATAGGTATAAGCAATTGTTCGGCAACCGGCGGTTTTTGCCGCCGCAACAATCTGCTCGGGGGTTCGATGCTCTCCGAGGACCTCCCCTCTGTTCTTACGGGGGTATTGAGAAATATCGAAGTTCTGACAATGCTTGCAGCGGAAGTTGCAGCCCATCGTCCCTAATGAATAGGCTGTTGTTCCGGGGAAGAAGTTGAACAGGGGCTTTTTCTCGATGGGGTCCACATGCTCGGCAATGATCTTGCCGTACACCAGGCTGTAAAGGCTGCCTCCTCGGTTTTGCCTCACACCGCAAATGCCCAGCTTCCCCTCCTGTATTTTGCATCGGTGATTGCATAAATTGCAGCGCAAAACGTTATGCTCAAGGCATTCATAAAGCATGGCTTCATACATCATATTGCACCCAGTCCCCAAAAAAGGAATTCAATTGATTCAATGTCGAACCTCAGCATATTCGTCTTTTTTAAGAGCATAATATATGCCAAAAATTCGACAGTTTAATATTATTCCCAAATTACTCCCA
>CAZKYZ010000604.1:0-2138 GCA_964557055.1 uncultured Desulfobacterales bacterium | reverse complement strand
GTATGATCAGTTGTGAGGCCTCCGGTATGGTCATGAAAAAACGGGTGACATCCGGATGTGTGACCGTTACCGGGCCTCCCCTTTCGATCTGTTTTTTAAATAGAGGAATTACGCTTCCCACACTTCCAGCCACATTACCAAATCGAACGGTCATAAACCGGGTGCTGCATTCCGACTCGCAATTCATGCCCAGAACCAGCATTTCTGCAATTCGTTTGGATACACCCATGACATTGGCCGGTCGAACCGCTTTGTCCGTGGATACAAAGACAAACCGTTCAACCCCCTCCGCTCTGGCTGCCTCGGCCACGTTCATGGTACCCAGGATATTGTTTTCAATTGCCTTCCATGGCTGTATCTCCAGCATTGGAACGTGTTTGTAGGCAGCCGCATGAAAAACCGTATTCGGTTTGAATTCCCGCATGACGCCGCCAATCTGATCCGCCTGAACCACATCCGCCAGAATAGGTCGAATATCAATCTCCGGCCAGTTCTGACGCAGTTCAAGATCTATGTCGTACAAACTGCTCTCCGCTCGGTCGAATAGCAGCAGGCAATGCGGTCCGAACCGGCAGACTTGCCTGCAAAGCTCGGATCCGATGGAGCCGCCTGCACCGGTGATTAAAATGGTTTGTCCGGCAATGTATTTCCCGATTCGTTCCGTATCCAGTTCGATGACTTCGCGTCCGAGGAGGTCGCGATAGGCGACCTCCCGAATAGCATTTACAGTAACCTTGCCGTTTATGAGCTCCCCGTAACCAGGGATTATTTTGAATTCGATATTGCTCTCTCGGCAGCTGCTGACAATTTGGCGCATCTGTTTTGAATCTGCCGATGGTATGGCGATGAGCGCTTCGTCCGCACGCACCCGGTTAACAATCGATCTAATTTCAGACAATTCTCCCAGTACCGGAATACCATGAATCTTTCTACCGATTTTGTCCGGGTCGTCATCTAAAAACCCGACTATATTATAAAACAAAGCTGGGTTTCCACGAATTTCCCTGAAAATATTCACGGCACAATCACCGGCACCGATGATAATCAATCGTTTTTCATTGGAATGCCGCTGCAGCATGTCGGACAGAATGCGGGCAATGGAAGACAGGGAGAATTTATTCTGGTTTTGCTCGTAGTAAATCCGCACAGCCATGCGGAAACCGGAAACAAACAGAATTGTCAGACACCAGTCGATAATGAAAACCGCCCGTGAAAAACCGGCAAAACGATTGACAAACAGCATACTGCTTACAATCAGCAACGTGCTGACAGTGGATGCCTTGATGATATTCAGCAGGTCCGACAGACTGGTATATCGCCACATTCCTTTGTACAAATCAAAAAAGGAAAAGCAGCAGATTTTAATGCCGATGACGATGGGAAGCATTCGCCAGAACATTGTCAGATATGCAACGGGGATGCGGAACTCGAAACGTATCAAGTGCGATAAAAAGAAAGCACTTGTTAGCAGCAGTATATCAAGCGCAATAATGACAACGAGGTTTTTTTGTAATAGTCTATTCATTGTTTCTTCAAGATAGTATTTATGTTGAATGCGACACTGAACCCGCTTCCTGCGAGATCAACAGCAATCACCCAATATAATTATTGTCGACAGCCGAGGATAATTTCAGAAATACGATGAATATCGTCATCGGACATCGCTGTTCCAGATGGCAAGCAGAGCCCTTCGTTAAAAAGTTTCTTGGAGAATTCACCGCCATAGATCCTGGCGTTTGCAAACACCGGTTGCAGGTGCATGGGCTTCCATACCGGCCGGGCCTCGATCCCGTTTTGGTCCAGGTGTTCGCGGACGCGCTCGCGGTCGGCGCCGAATTTTTTCGGGTCCACCAGCAAACAGGTGAGCCACCGGGTGGAGCGGCCGTAGTCGGGCTCGGGCATGAAATCGATGCCGGGCTCGTCGGCCAAGGCCTTTTGGTAGAAATCGAAGACCGATCTTTTTTCCTGGACCCTTTGATCGAGCACCTTGAGCTGGAGCTCCGGGACGATGTTCCCCAGGAAGACGATTTCGCTCGCTCGGTAGTCCGCGGGAATCTGTGGATCGAAATGCTCGAAAACGTTGAGCTGGGTGTCGAGGGTCGTACGCGTCGAAAAATCGTCTGCGTATCGACCAGACC
>CAZKYZ010000603.1:0-2181 GCA_964557055.1 uncultured Desulfobacterales bacterium | reverse complement strand
TAAAAAAACTTTACCTTGGAGGTGGACCTCTCAACCCATTCGTCAAAAATATCCCAGATATTATCTGAGAGTCCCTCTTGAGTTAAATGGCCGGTAAAAATCTCCCGCTCTTCTTTCGTTAGCGACAGGTCTTTTTTGCAATAGACATTACGCATGACAGCAAACCTCATTCAGATGATCATTTTTCCGGTTTCGACGTTTTCAGCAATCACAGCAGCCGCGACAAGCCTTGATAGGAAGGTTCAATCAACGTTCAACCGGGATCGCACCAAGCCAAATTAATGTAATCATGAAAAAGGCATGAAAATTTCCCACTTGCGGGGTAAAAAGCAAATTATGGACCAGAAAACTGATCACTTATATGGCTTTTTCTGTAAAACCGTTAGGTTAGTTTGATCCGCCCCTCCCTCTAAAGCGCTACGCTGATCGACACGACCGTTTATCAGTCATCAAGAAACGCATCCATCCCATTACCGACCAGCGTAAAAGGTGCCCAGAAGATTGGGTGCGCGTACGCAAACACGGGTTTATTCGTATCGGGATCCACGAAAACACCATTGTCGAGAAGGTTCAGCATAGCAGCCTGGAGGGCCTGGGCCCTCGAAAGCCGCACATTTTCCGCCTGCCTCTTAAAAAGATCGGTGGTCAACAATTTGGCCGACTGGCTCTCCACGGGCCAGTTGCTCAGCAGGACGGCCCGGGTGCCCGCGTAAAAAAACGCCCGCCCCAAACCAGAGGCCGCCTCTGCGCCGGAGCCGTCCCCAGCCCCGGTATTACAGGCCGATAAAACCACCCAGTCCGCATCCAGCCGCAGCCCCATGATCTCTCCCATTGTCAGCAGCCCATCGTTTTCATTATCTCCGACAACAGCAGGCGCCGAAAGCGCCAGGGCCGGTTGATGCAGGCCGTCCAGGTCTCCGGATACCAGTCCGTGTGTCGCGAAAACAAGGATGCGGCGGTTCGACAGGTCGGTATTTTTCACCCGCTTTTCACTGGCTTTTTTTCCCAGGAATATATCCTTCCCAGGGTCTGCCTGTAATGCGGTGGCGATGCTTACCACTTCATCACGGGTATCCGGCAGCGGTTGCAGCATATCCAGGCTTGCCGTATTGAGGCTGTTATCATCCAGGGACGCGCTCTCCGTGATCCGGATGGCCCGGGTGTGAATTGCGAGGAGTTCTGTCGAGCCCGGCCCGGCCCCCCGGGTCATTGGGCCGCTGTTTTCCATTTCGCCGGAAGACAATTGCTTTTTGCTGAACAACGGATCACCAAAGCCGGCGAAGGCTTTACGGCCGGTTGCCCCCGGAGGCATTCGGCGCAGGGTTGTCAGAATATCCGCCGAAGGCAGTACCGTAATGCTGTGACTGCGGACAAGCCAGGGGATGGACCTGTATTCCGCCAGATATAGTTGCGGATCTTTTTTCAAGTTACCCCCGACGGTTGGCAGCAAACCAAAAGGCAGGTACCCCAGCGGGCCGTGGGGTACGATGGAAAGGTGCCTGGCATCCCACCAGCCTTGTTTAACGGGATCGAGAAAACGATGATAGAGGTCATAGGCTGCGGTGGTGTCAAATTGTGGCAATCCGCCGAGGGTGCCTGTTTCCAGATATATCGCTTCCCGGATATGACGAACCCGCCTTTCGACAGCCAGCTTTCCTTCCGCAACAGCACAGAAAGATACTTTTCCGGAGTCCGGGATTCCCCACACAAACGTATGCCTGTCTCCGATGTAAAAAGAAATCATGGCTTCATCAGCGTTGAGGGTTTCCTGTACAGCCGCAATTTTGGCTGGTTTGGGATTTGTTAAATTGGCATAACCCGGGAACCGGCCCTCAATCTCAACCTGGATAGCCTCGCGGGCGGCCGAAAGATCCGCAATGTACTTGTCGAGATCATTGATAATATCGTAATTTTTCTCCGGCTGGGTATAGGCATTATAGAGCACGCTCCGGAGGGCGCTGATCTGTTTCTTGGCATCCTGCTCACGTCGAACCAGGTCAGCCAGTTCATCGTTGCCCGAAGCGATTCTGGCACTTAATGCGCCCACGGCCTGTTTGACGGAACCTCCCCGGATAACCTCGGCCAGCAGGAAAGCCTCCGCAGCGGGTTCTTTGACCGCAGGTGTTGTTGCCTGCTTTGCGTGCATATCGGCAAGCAGTTCCAGGTAGTACTCCAGAATAA
>CAZKYZ010000602.1:0-2190 GCA_964557055.1 uncultured Desulfobacterales bacterium | reverse complement strand
AGCCCCAAAAATATCGATAGGGTTCACTTTTTGTTCAGGGACAGCACGGAACAGGCTTCTTTGGCTGTTTCTGCATTGATCCTGGCCACCAGGAATTTTCCCTGCCTCTCGGTGCTGATCAGATCCGCATTGGCCAGCTCCTTCAAATGATGGGAAACCGTCGGCGCCCCAATCTTCATCGACCCGATAATATCGGAGATAACGCAGTCGCAACCGGATTCAAAGTTGGCTTCATAGTTTTTCATAATTTCCAGATACAGTTCCAGGCGATTTGGATTGGAGAGGGCTTTCATGATTTTGGCAAGTTTTGCTGTATCCATCGTATATCACCTCTCTATTTTTTTTATCCCTCCGGGGGCGACCGGTCGGAAACTATTTTACATTTCGATAACTTTCAAATTGAAAATACGCCCTGCGGACCGATCTGTCAAGCCCTCTTTGCCGATCATTTTTTCTTTCGGCGGTTTCCCGGCGATTCCGCAAATTCCGGTCAATCTATTATGCCAAGCTTGATCTCGTCACTGTTGCCGAGCAGTTCGGGGGCGTACATGGCATAACCCCTGGCGGGAAGAGCGCTGAATCGGCCGGGAATCTCCGCCCGCAGGCGATAACTGATACTGTGTCGGCCGCGTGGCAGGTGATGTACAAAAAAGGCAACTTTTTCATCACGCAGTTCCATGTAAGCCGCCATGCCGCCGTCCCTATACCAGCCGCTGCGAACGTCTTCGGCTTCAAATCCAGCGGCTTTCATATCTTCGAATATCAGGTATTCGTAATCATTTTTACTGTCGATGGTCAGTTCGACCTCCACCCGGTCGCCGCTTTGCAATATGGAATTGTTCGCCAACACTTCGCGGCGATACTTTTCAACGTCCTGATCCACCGCCTGGCCGTGAGACCCGGCAACCTTGATCTTTTTATCCTCCGGCACAAGCTTGTACACCTTACGGTCGACCTTTATTTCCAGGCCTGCCCGGGTGATAAAATCCTCAAGACTGAAGTAGTTCAGATAGGCGTTGAAATAGAGTGGTCCCCTTCCCGTTTTACGAAACGTTATTTTGTGTTCCCCGGTATGTACGGCCTCGCCGGTCAACACAAAACGATTGTCGTAGGTAAAAAGATTTGTGGCATCGATCGTCACCGTTTTCATCACCTTGCCATCCAACAGCATTTCAACCGTCATATCGGGCTTGTCCTCACCGGTTGCGCGGATGTAGTCGGCAAAGGCTTCGATAACGACGGCCGTATCGCGGGTGCTATTCCAGTAGGTGGCGTTTTTGCGATTGTTAAGCAGGTACTTCACCAGCCACGGGGCGACTTCCGACTTTGGGTTGGCGGCTGCCAGCAGTTTCAGATAGTAGGCATGGGCTTCGTATTCACTGCCGTACCAGTACCACCAGTAGCTGTCATTGCCGAGGTTGAGGTAGGCCGTCTGGTTTTCCGGATCCGTGACAAGATACTGCTCGATATTGCGGATGATCATGTCCCGTTTCCCGGTTTCCCCCAGTTTCTGAAGGGCGATCCCAAACATCGACTTGCCGTAAACCGCAAGATTGTTGCGGTCCCGATAGAGGAGATCCCGCATGGCGGCACTCTTCTGGTTGGCGTTGGTGAGTACCATAAACACAAAGGCATCCAGGTTATCGGCATATCGTTTCCACGGTTCGATGCGCATTTTGTCATCCGGGTGCCAGTTCTGTAATTGACGCACCTGTTCCCGCTGGTAGCGCTGCAGCCAATCGACCCCGCGGCTGATGACACCAAGGGGGATCTCGGCGTCGTTTTGCAGCGCCGTTTGCAGGCCGTGAACAACATAGGCGGTAGTGTGGGGATAGCTGTGTTCTCCGTACCCGCTGAACCAGCCCCAGCCGCCATCACTCAGCTGCATGGCCTCCAGTTTTTCCACGCCGGCTGTCACCATTTCCGCAACAACCACAGAATCGAACACCGGGTTGGGCATCCACCGGCCTTGGGCATCCAGGCTCCAATGCCCCTTTTGCTTCCACTGCGCGGCCCGTTCCCTGTCGTCACCAATCTCCTGTGGGTTCAGGTTACTCTGCTTTTTTTGGATGTCCACCAGATCGATGCCCATATCCAGCAGAACCTTCTGGGTAAGTACCGTCGGCAGAAATCGATTGAGGGTTTGCTCCGTGCAGCCGTATGGATAACTGACCATATACGGCAAAGCAT
>CAZKYZ010000601.1:0-2194 GCA_964557055.1 uncultured Desulfobacterales bacterium | reverse complement strand
CATCGAACCCGAATCGGGCAAGCTGAGAGACAATTCCATTCTGCGGATCCAACCAGATTTGCTTCCAGGCATCATACCAGTATGCAACCGGATAGTTCCCGCTCCATCCATCCGGATCGACACTGATCAAAAAAACCGGATTCCCCCTTTTATACTGCGTCGGTGGAACCCAGTTCTTTTTCCAATAATTACGGTAATCTTCAGCCTGGCCAATATCAATATAGGCAAGTAGAATTCTGCGCGCCCCTGTCGGTGTGTAACGCAGACGTTTTAATATTTTCTCGGTTTTATAGGAGTATTCTGTAAAATTGTGTCCGGGTTCCAGCACAAGCAATTCGTAATCTGACTGTTCCAGTACCCGCAGGGAACGTTCCTTCTCCAAGCCTTGAATCTGATACATCCATTTCTGGACATTTCCCAGCATGGCTTGTCTGTCTTGCCTGTCAGCATCCACCGCCACTGTCGGCCCATCATCCGTTTCCCGGAATCCTATCTGAACGCAAATGTAGACAAGGATGGCGACTATGGCAAACACGCCAAATAGTTTGGGTATTCGATGATTCAGCACTCTTGTAAGCGGACGCATCCGGTGGGTATTTTGGTCTCGTTTTTCCGCTGGGGTTGCTGTTGCTTTTTTCATAACGTAGGTAATATCATAAATGGTTGACAAATTAAATTATTCTCAGTATTTTTTTAGCGTTTTATTCCTCATTTCGAAGAGCTTTGTATTTAGAACTGAACAAACGGGAGTGTAGCTCAGATGGCGCTGACAAAAGCGGTAATCGTCGACCTGATCCATGAGCAGCTTGGATTTTCCAGGAAAAGGTGTGTTGAATTGGTGGAAACAATTCTGG
Source organism: uncultured Desulfobacterales bacterium (assembly GCA_964557055.1). GTDB lineage: Bacteria > Desulfobacterota > Desulfobacteria > Desulfobacterales > CAZKYZ01 > CAZKYZ01. The sequence continues at coordinate 1,340 of CAZKYZ010000601.1, read as the reverse complement.
AACTCATGAAAAACAGCTTGGAAAACGGGGAGGACGTTCTCATAAGCGGTTTTGGAAAATTCTGCGTAAAAGAAAAAAAAGAACGCCGAGGCCGCAATCCGACCACCGGTGGTGAAATGATCCTTGCCGGCAGACGCGTTGTGACATTTAAATGTTCCAGCGGTTTAAGAGAAAAAATAAACAACTGATGAACGAACAAGGTATTTACTGCCTTACGTGACGTACCCCGGTGCGGCACGTTTTTTTTTAGGAGAGGTTTGCATGGACACGGTAGCCTTTTTAGCAAAAGCGCTGGAATCCGGCCGAAACGCTCTTACGGAATATGAATCCAAAGAAATTCTGACGGAATTCGGCATTCCGGTTGTCCTGGAACGGTTGGTGAAAACAGCCGCAGAAGCTGTGGCCGTGGCCGACAGCATGGGTTATCCCGTCGTCCTGAAAGGCATCGGGGAACGATTGCTGCACAAAACAGAACTGGGACTGGTGCACCTGAACCTGTCCGGTCCCGAATTCGTTGCCGGGGCGGCTGAAATCATCCAAAAAAATGCCGGGGAATCCTTTGACAGCTTCCTGATACAGCCGATGGTCGCCGGTAAACGGGAACTGGTGACCGGTATTTTCAAAGACAAGCAGTTCGGTCCGGTTGTGATGTTGGGTATCGGCGGGATTTTCACCGAAGCCCTGGCAGACGTCTCTTTCCGGATTGCCCCCCTTTCCCGTTATGACGCTCATAATATGATCGGAGACATCCGGGCTTCCCGGCTTCTGGGAAATTTCAGGGGGGATCACGAAGTCGATACGGAAGAATTGGTCGGTGTACTGCTGGCCCTTTCCAGGATTGGTATGGAATGCCCCCAGATATCCGAAATCGACATCAACCCTCTGATTATCTCCGCAAAAGGGCGCCTCACTGCTGTTGACGCCCTTATTCTCTTACAGGCTGATTCGAACCGGCAGCCCCCAACGGAACCGGTTTCCGCCGACCGTATCGGTCAGTTTTTTCACCCGAAATCCATCGCCTTTATCGGCGCTTCCTCCCAGCTGGGAAAATGGGGCCATATTTTATTCACCATTACGGCCAGCAGTGGCTTTTCAGGGAATATTTACCTGGTCAACCCCAAAGGCGGAACCATCGCCAACCGCAGCGTGTACAAAAGTGTCACCGACATTCCCGGAGACGTCGATCTCGCGGTCGTTACCATCCCGGCCGCATTTGTCGAAGGCCTGATTCCGCAGCTGAAACAGAAATCGATTACAAACGTTCTGCTCATCACTTCCGGATTCGGGGAAATTGGGGCCGCAGGCAAAAAACTGGAGCGGGATATCATCCAAAAATCGCG
>CAZKYZ010000600.1:0-2202 GCA_964557055.1 uncultured Desulfobacterales bacterium | reverse complement strand
TGGGCGAAACCGGGGCAGGACCACGCTATACTATTAAAAATTAAGAAATAGTATCAAAAAACAGGGCTTTTTCCTGCCTTAAACGACCACTTTTATTGCTTAGGGGAATATATAGTCTATGAAAAATATCCTGGTTTCCATCATAATTGCTTCACTATTGGGTTGTATACTTTATATTTCGTCAAAATATGAAATAGACGATTCGAAACAGGCGGTCATTACCCGATTTGGAAAAATCGTTGGGGCACAAGCCGAGAACGGAGCATATTATAAATTACCCATCATCGATGAAGTCCACTTCTATCAGAAAGACGTATTTGTTTCAAAGAACAGCCAGGAAATTCCTACCCGTGAAAAAAAATACCTGCTGATGAAGGGTAGCTCCTTCTGGAAAATCAAAGATCCTATTCAATTCCACAAAACCGTTCTTAATTCTGAGAGTGGAAGCAGACTTGTTCTGGATATTATGGTAGCTGCACAAAGAAATAGTATTTCTGCCCGGTATTTAGAAGAGATCGTCACCGGAGAAAAACCGGGCAGGATACAAGATGGGAAATGCAAAAGTCAGGTCACCATGGAAATTATGGAGCTTACAAAGGAAAAAGTGATGAAATTCGGTATCGAGCTGGTAAAATTTGATGCAACGATTACCTATCCAACAATTTGATATTATAACCAAAACAGATAAGGTTTGTTTTTATGGTTCTTCTCCCAATTCGTTGGGAGAAAGGGTTCCAGGGGTCACGGATTCAAGGGTAAAAAAATCAGGATCTTAAAGGCCATGGGGTTGAGGGTTCAAGGGTTTTAATATGAACCGCAACGTCTTGTAGCAAAGATGAAGAAAACAGGAGGGTCAGTTCTCAACATTTGACAAATCGATTTGGGATGGCTTTGTAGACTGATGCTTGGCGCGGTACACTTGTAACTTGAATCTACCAAGAACATAGAGATATATCTCAACACTTGAAGGATTGCTAATTTTATAAATCTAAGTGTGATGAATGGTAAAACGTGGACTTGCCCCCCATCGTTAACACCATCAGAACCAGGTTGCGAAAGATCAAGTGGTCGAAATTGGGGTCGCCCATTAAAGGGCGACCCGCTGTTTGGAGTTTCCAGGATCTTTCCAACCTCAATCACCTATCCGCCGGACCGCCGGTCGCCGCCGCACGCTGACGGAAGTGTAATCCGACCGGACATTGCCCTCGTTGTCCAACACCTGGATATCGAATCCGGCTTCCCCGACGCGCACGTTGTTGAAGGTGATGCGAAAGGGCGCAGTATTATCCGTCATGCTTCCGGCCAATCCCCCCATCCATACGGCTTTGACGCCGGAAAAATCATCTCTGGCCGTAATCTCAAAGGTAATTGTTGCGCTCTCGATATCGGCATAGACGATTTCGCCGTTATTTGGCACAATGCTTGTAATCGTGGGGCGTTCCAGATCCACCCGCAGCCGGACGGATCTTGTGACGGACTGCCCCAGGCGATCCACCAGCTTGGCGACCAGATCATAATACCCGGATCGCGGAGGATCGTAGGGGGAGAGATCGAGCCTCAACACCCTGCAACTGCGGCTCGATACGGGAGGGCCCAGAAAATTTTCTTCGTGCACCAGGTTGTCCCGGAACCGGATCTCGAACTTGCTCAAACCGCCGCGGGCAAAGATGTCAAAAATGACGTTGATCCGGCAGTCGGCGCATCCCGGAGGGCCTCCGAAGAGCATGAGATTATAACCATCGGTGAGACTCTCGCAGGAGAACTCCCTGATGACCGGCCGGGGAAACTGCATCCGATTACCTGTCTGCAACCGGTTGCCCGGCTGCAACTGGTTGTCCGTCTGCACCTGGTTGGTTGGAACTTTCGAGTCGACCTGTTCCGCGCCCTTTTTAGGAAGCGGTTTACTGTCCGCATGGAGAGGCGTGCCTGAGGCCAATAGAATTGCCAGAAGGGCAAGTACCGTAATCGTTGCCGTGTTCTTTTTCATTGCGTCCTCCTTTCGTTGGGTGCTTACTCCTTAGTACCCGCACCGGCCGAAAAGGTTCATTGCGTATTCCGCTCAAACCAACACAATAGTGTCAGGTTTTCATTCTTCAATAGAGGATATTGGGGTCGGGTCGCGCTATACTATTGAAAATTAATAAATAGTATTAAAAAAAAGGGCTTTTTCCGGCCTTAAACGGCCATTTTTGGGGGGTAAAA
>CAZKYZ010000599.1:0-2206 GCA_964557055.1 uncultured Desulfobacterales bacterium | reverse complement strand
TTTTGTAATCCTCAACATAGCCCGCTATGTCTCCGGTTCCAAAATCGCTCAGGCCTTGCTCCGAGCCAAAATCTACCATTTCTGGATGGGCACTAACTATGTGAAAAAATAAATTTGTCAGGTATTTGTGTACACATGCCCATCGGCATGTTTTTTTTCTTGACAGAGAAAAGCAGGTTTTGATAAATGAATGAACATTCATTCAATATTTTACATTGGACGACATGGAGGCGCAGTATTAACGGTAAAAGCAAAATTAACGACAAGTATAACCGGATCCTCAATGCGGCCGTCAAGGTATTTGCAAGCCAGGGATTCTTTCAGTCCACCATTTCCCAAATTGCCAGGGAAGCCGGTGTGGCGGATGGAACCATTTACCTCTATTTTAAAAATAAAGAAGACATTCTGGTCAATTTTTTCAGCTACAAGACCAAACTGGCTTTTGATGGTTTTCGCGAAGTCCTCAACCGATACGACAATGCAATGGACAAACTCCTGCATCTGGTCAGGAGGCACCTGGAGGTTTTCCAGGACGACATTAATATGGCCATCGTATACCGGGCGGAGACCCGGCAGAGCAGCCGCCTGATCGAGAACCAGATCCGGGAAATGTCGAAAATGTACCTTGACCTTGTTGGAGAAATCATTGAACAGGGGCAGGAGGAAGGCACCATCCGCAAAGATCTTTATTTGAGGCTGGTAAAGCAATTTATTATGGGAGCCGTGGACGATGTGATCAACACCTGGGTTCTTGCCGAGGGAAAATACGATTTAATCTCCATGGCGGACCCGCTGGTAGATTTGTTGGTGAGAGGGCTGGGGAACAATCCGCCAACCAATGGTTCGGCAGTGTAACCTACACGCAAGGAAGACAACAAAAGGAGAAACAGCATGGCACAAGTTATTGCAGATCGCCGGGACATCGATTTCGTGTTGCACGAACAACTGGGTGTGGAAGAACTGAGCAAACACGAAAAGTATGCCGAGTTCAACAGAAAAACCATAGATCTGATTGTAAAAGAAGCCCGCAACCTGGCTGTAAAGGAAATTTTGCCGACCGCTGAGGTGGGTGACCGCGTCGGCGTGCAGTTTGACAAAGGACGGGTGACGGTGCCCGAGGAATTTCACAAAGCCTACGATCTTTTCAAAGAAGGTGAATGGGTCGCGATGCCGGAAAGCCCGGAGTGGGGCGGGCAGGGGATGCCCAGAACCATCGCAATGGCTGCAGCCGATTATTTCAATGGGGCCAACTATGCTTTTATGATGTACCCGGGGTTGACCCATGGTGCTGCCAAACTGGTGGAAGAATTCGGTACGCAAAAACAAAAAGAGCTGTTTTTACGGAAAATGTATTCCGGCGAGTGGACCGGCACCATGCTTCTGACAGAACCTGAAGCCGGCAGCGATGTGGGGGCTCTTACAACTTCGGCGGTCAAAAACGATGACGGCTCCTATTCCATCACCGGAAATAAAATATTTATTTCAGCCGGAGAACACGATATGGCCGAGAACATTATCCACCCCGTTTTGGCCCGTATCGAAGGGGCTCCTGATGGAACCAAAGGAATTTCCCTTTTTCTGGTCCCCAAATACAAGGTGAACGATGATGGCAGTATCGGTGCCTTCAACGATGTGACCTGCACCGGAATTGAAGAAAAAATGGGTATCCACGGAAACGCCACATGCTCCATGTCGATGGGCAGCAAGGGCGAATGCAGGGGGACCCTGCTTGGTGAAGAAAACAAGGGGATGCGCGCCATGTTTCTCATGATGAACGAAGCGCGGCTGCTGGTAGGCATGCAGGGGTTCAGCTGTGCCACCACAGCCTATCTGTACGCGGTGAATTACGCCCGCGAGCGTATCCAGGGAAAGAACCTTTTGCAGATGTTTGACAAATCGGCCCCATCCGTCCCCATCATTCAGCACCCGGATGTCAGAAGGATGCTGTTGACCATGAAAGCCTACACCGAGGGCCTGCGCAGCATTCTCTACTATGTCGGTTTTCTGGAGGATCAAAAAGAAATATCGTCAAGTGAAGAAGAAAAAATCCAGCTTCAGGGTATGATCGATCTGTTGATCCCCATTGCAAAAGGGTACGTGACCGACCGGGCATATGAAATCTGCAATATGGGACAGCAGGTGTACGGTGGATATGGGTATATTAAAGAATATCCCATGGAACGACTCGTTCGTGACTGCCGCATCA
>CAZKYZ010000598.1:0-2240 GCA_964557055.1 uncultured Desulfobacterales bacterium | reverse complement strand
GAGTTTCAAACCGGAGGAATACTGCTGTATTTCGAGGATTTGGAACGAACGCCCAACGCAGATATTGGGCTAAAAGACTTTTTTGAGATAGCTTCTAGAAGCTATCTGTCTGTAAGGCTATCCATATGAACGACCGCTCATGCTGAAAAAATTCAACCTCACCAACCCGTATTCCAGATATTGTCAGCAATGTGATTACATTTACAGTAAAAAAGAAAAAGGCATTGGTAATCGTGTCTGCCCACGGTGTGGTGCCGATCGAACCGAACCGGAAAAAGGGACCCCGTCTTTTACGCTGTCACGCTTGCTTAAAATTATGTTGGTGACAACAGGCGCTTTTCTGACAATTCTGCTGGCCGGATTTGCTTTTCTGTATTTCACAAACGAGGAATTCGCGTCGGAAATCCGCCAGATTCGCCAATCGCGACCCAACTATTTTACCATCGGTATCGATATCTCCCAAACAATAAGACCCGATATTTTATCGGATTTCAAAGAAAAAACCACCGACAGACTGCGGCAGTTTGTCGGCGAAAAAGCCGTGCACTATCAAATCGCCGTCTTTGGCGTGCCCGGTTGCGGACCACAATCGATCCAGGATGTTCTTAGCATTCAGTCTCCCGAAAATGAGGGGCTATTTCAGCGTTCCGTCTATCCCCGAATCAATCGAATCTCGATTGCTTTTCGGGGGCAAAGATTCCAGCACCTTCCCCTCACCACACCCTTGTACGGCTTTTTGGAATCCAAGTTACCGAATCTTTCCGGCCAAAGAATGATAATTCTTTCGGACCTCGTAAACGATGACATCGACTGCAGCATCCGGTACGCTTTTCCCCAAAAAACGATGGCGGAATTCGGTAATAACAAACAGGGCCAGATCTTCTTCTTCTACCCGAAGCCATATCTGGCCAAAAATTACCACACCCCTGAACAAATAGAAGAATTGACCCGTCAGCAAAACGCTTATATCGACTCGGTGAAAGAGCTGGTCCGGGCTGGAAAACTTCGGGCGTATTTTTATCAGATACCGGATGACCCCATCGAAGGTTCTGTTTATCTTGCCAAAAAACTACAGGATGCGATTCCGGCAACAACCTACCAGATTATTCGAGAGCGCCTGGCCCGTATTGTTCAAACTATTGTATATGGGGTACGCGGCTAATTAGTGTCCGTCCACAAACGGCATCTTTTGGCCCGGAGCGGCGTTTTCGCTCTTTTGGAGATGTTCCTGAATTGTTAACTGCGCCCTCCCACCATCCAATCAATATCAGGCCAGCAGTTCCATGTACAAAAAATACGCGTAGGCCGCTACCAGGGCCAGGCCGATGAACCGCGGCAGTCTGGCCAGGAAAGCGACGCATAAAAGATGTACGGCACAGGCACCGACGATCAGTAAAGCACCGTTTTCAAAAAAATCCCCGGGGATTGTGATTTCGTTAAACATGGCGAAAACACCGATACACAAGGGAATACAGATGTGACTATCACCGGCCTGTGAGCTATAGGTAATATCTGCCCTATTTATGCCGGCGTAGTAGAAGGCAAGCAGAGCGTTCGGCAACACCATCAGAGCCCCGCTCAACCAACCGATGTATTCGTACTGCATCCATCCACTTCCGGATCTGGGCAGCCAGTTAACCAGACTGTTCACACTGGCATACACCAGATATCCGCATGCAGCAATAAAGGCCAGATCCAGCCAGATGGTAATTGACATGGTTCTTTTTTTCCGGACATTTGCCTTCAGGATGTCGAAGACATGGAAAATCTGCCAGAAAAGAAACAGTCCGGCCAGTACAACACCGTCTCCGGTATCAAACTTCCCGTCTTTGCCCAAAACCCAGGCAATTCCGGTAAAAAACATTAATGCAATCAGGGTCAGCAGCAGGGAAAGATAATTCAGGCGATGGGAGGCGGAGGTCCTTTTGCTGTTCGATTTTCTGGAAGGAACAATTTCCATTGTCCAGATAATCGCCGGTAGCCCTAAAAGAAGTGTAAGGTTGGTTGCGTTATTGAGCAGGCAATTTTCAAGAACAGCGATTCCATCCCCGCCTGTTTTTCCCATGACATATGCGAATACCAGGTTGGGAAATCCTGAGCAGTAGGGCATGATCAGCGTCCCCAGTACGGTCCCCTCAAAACCCTTTTCCTCAAGGATGCCAAGCCGCCAGATCATGATTGCATTGGCAGCAAAAAAAACGGCGGTGGAAAACCAGGGTTCCAGTGTCATTAGATGTTCG
>CAZKYZ010000597.1:0-2241 GCA_964557055.1 uncultured Desulfobacterales bacterium | reverse complement strand
AACGGAATGCACGGCTGTCCTGGAAAAAGATTCCACCAATTACCAGGCCCGCCTGATTCTCGGCAATGCGTATCTCTACACGAAAAAGCCGGAGCAAGCGGAGGCGTCTTTCGCCAAACTGATCGAACTGCAACCGGAAAATCCTGCCGGCTATTTTCGCATGGGGGTTTTGCAGCAGGCGCGCAAGGAATACGACCCGGCCCGGGGAAATTTTGAAAAAGCCCTGGCCCTCAACCCCAGATTGATGGATGTTTTCACACAGATGATTCTGCTCTACAGCATGGAAAAGAAATTCTCCGAAGCCCTTGTTCTCTGTGACGAGCAGATCGAAAAGCTACCGGAATCGGCCGGCGCACAAGCCATTGTCTACAATTTGAAGGGCGGCCTTTACCTGGTATCCGGCGACAAGGAAAAGGCCGAGGCGTCTTTCAAAACGGCCATTGAAAAAAATCCCGACTTCATGCCCCCCTATTTCGCCCTGGCGCGGTTCTACCTTTCCGAAAACCAGGCTGACCAGGCCATTGCCCAGTACACGGAAGCCTTGAAGAAAAATGAAAAGCAGGCCACGCCGCATATGATGATCGGGGTGATCTACAACAGCCAGGACAAGCTCGACCTGGCCGAAACACACTATCGACAGGCGCTCGAGATCAAATCGGATTTTGTGCCGGCCGCCAACAACCTGGCCTATCTCCTGGCTGAGCAGGACAAGGGTATCGACGAGGCCCTGGAACTGGCGCGCATGGCCCGGGAGAAGATGAATACCGACCCCGGTGTGATGGATACGCTGGGGTTGGTCTATTATCGCAAAGGCCTGTATGAAAGCGCCATTTCAGAATTCAATGACGCCCTGGAAAAGCTGCCGCAGAATGCCACGGTGCATTATCATCTTGGGATGGCCTATTATGGAAAAGGCGAAATGGGCAAAGCGAGGGAAGAACTGGAAAAAGCGCTGGAGCTGGATGACGGGTTCAAAGAAGCCGAGAAAGCCAGGCAGGTATTGGCAGGGATATGATTGGGGCCTTTCGTATGAGCCAAGGCAACCACCGGAGGGGTAAAACTGCCGGCCATCACAGACAGCCCTACCGGCGTATCGATCTGTAAATGAAAACAACATCCTATACAATACTGCTGATCTGGATTCTGATACCACCGTTGTGCTATATCGGCACCGTACAGCTGGCTGAAACGTATCTTCAGAAGCGCTTCACGGATCAAATTGCGCAAGTGTACATTGGTGACACCAAACCGTTGTTTGACGGCACCATCCACCTGGGGGATGCCATTGCCGGCAATGTCGACCGCTTTCTGATGGACAGTCCGCTGCCGCAGCTGGGCATACGGGTAAACGTGACCGTGCGATCCGGAAACGGAACGATTCTCTATCCTGCCGGATATCTCCCCGATACCCCGGCAGTCGGACCGCCGGATGCCAAAAAAGTCGCCGAAGAAAACTATGCCCTCATGGCGGCGGGGCTTGATTTGCAGATTCAGGTGGTCATCCGTCACAATTCCATTTTTACCAATGGGATCCTTCTGATTTTTATTTGCCTGGCGGCCTCCGGCCTCTACCTTTATCATCGTACCAGCAGTGCCCGAATCAGCACCCACACAATGTCTATGGATCGGGAGATAGAACGGCTGAACCGCATTGAAAAAGAGCACTACGAAAAACTGGACCTTCTTGCAGCAGAGCGGGAACACCTGCAGGAAGAGATGGCGGGAATCCAGCAGAGACTCGAACAGGAAAAGGACCGGGCCAGCCGAAATGAAGACGAATTGATCGGGGATATCGTTTCCCTGGAGGAAAAACTGCAGAAAAACCAATCCCTTCAGGATGACCGGGACGCTAAGATGAACGCCTTGAGAGAAAAAATTGAAGCGTATGAAAGCCGAACCAGTAGAAAAGGCAGGTCGGCTACGTCACTTCAAAAGCGGTTCGGCACCCTCTACAAGAACCTTTCCTTTCATGAAAAAGCCGTGGATAGCTTTGCGCAGCTGCCAGAGAATTTCCAGATCAAGGCAGAAGAGATCGTCCATCGGCTGAACGCCAATGCCGCAGATGTGCCGGTCAAACGCAAGGTGTTCGGAAAAAAAGGGGGGCAGACTGTATTCGAGGTTGTCTTTGGTTACAAAGGAAGGCTGTATTACCGGAAAACGTCCGGAGAACGGATCGAAGTTTTGACCATCGGCGACAAAAACAGCCAGGCTCAAGACCTTCATTTTTTAGACCGATTTTAA
>CAZKYZ010000596.1:223-2245 GCA_964557055.1 uncultured Desulfobacterales bacterium | reverse complement strand
GATGGACTATTTTGATGTTGCCCGGGATTACGGTACGCTGGAGCACGCGTTCAGTAACACGAGTTGCAGGTTTCTGGTTGTCAGTATAACCAGCGACTGGCTTTTTACGGCGAGACAGTCGCAGGATATTCTCGATTCGCTGGCGGCATGCGGCAAAGATGTGACATATTGTAATATTTCATCTCCTTATGGGCATGATGCTTTTTTGCTTGAACCGCAAACACTCGGTGCTATCATTCAAGGATTTATCGATACTACGCATGATCCACTTAATCGGCTTGAAGGTTCTGTTGGTGATTTTTATAGCGGTAAATCTGCCAGCCGTGCCGACAGGGCAAGACGTGCGCGTGTCGATTACGAACTTATCAGTTCTCTGATCGAAAAAGAAAGTAAGGTTCTGGATGTCGGTTGTGGTGACGGCGAACTGTTGAGCAGGCTTATAGTTGAAAAGCAGGTCGTCGGCGAAGGCATCGAGCTTGACCAGGATCTTGTTGTGCACTGCATAGGAAGAGGCATTTCGGTTGTTCATCGCGATATTGACGAAGGGCTTGGCGAGTATGCTACTGACAGTTTTGATTATGCGATCCTGTCGCAGACGCTGCAGACAGTTAAGGATCCTGAAAAGGTTTTCAAGGAACTGCTTCGTATCGCAAAGAAAGTTATTGTAAGTTTTCCGAATTTCGGTCATTGGAAGTGTCGGCTTCAACTGCTTCTTAAGGGTCATTCTCCGCGTACGAGACAGCTTCCGTTTCGCTGGTATGATTCGCCGAATATACACTGTTTGACTCTGAAGGATTTCGACGAGTTCTGCGAGGAGTTGGACGTAAATGTTGAAAAGAAAATTCCTATCTCCAGGCACAGGCGCAGTGCGATACGGTTTTTGCCGAACATACTTTCCGACCAGGCGATCTATCTGACGAGTAAGTATGAGGGTTAGTGCAGTTGAATAGTTTTTCGGCGGCGTGTAAAGTCTTTTTTGGGATTTTTATTTGGGGTTGTAGATCTTTCTGCCGTGGTTGAGATATGATGTTAGTACTTCGATAGCTTCTTTTCGGCAAGTATTTTATCTTCCTTGTCAGAATACAAAAACCTTCTACTTGTCGCTCAATCGCAATTATTAGCGTTACCCTTGACCATTGGTTCTTTTCTTTTTACGAGCTTGACGGCAATGCCCCATGGGTCCCGGACCACTGCGAAGGTATCGCCGTTGTCAATGTTTATTTCGCTTTGCGGAGTTGCTCCTGCTTCGATGAGTCTTTTTCGGTCGGTTTCTATGTCGTTTGACGCGAAGGCTATGTGAAAGAGCAAAGGATCCATCGATGTGTAGTCAGGCACGGCGGCGGAAGGGTTGTTGTATATTTCCAGGATCGTGTGTTTATTTTCGTCTCCGACGAAGAAAGCCTGTCCGGTGTCGCGTACGATTTGCATGCCGAGATTGTTACAATACCAATCGGCCATCTCTTTGGGTGCTTTTACATTGAAGGCGATATGTTCGATTTTCATAATTATATTCCCGCAGAGGCGTTAATTTGAATGGTTATATCGTAAAATTTTCCGGTCAGGGTTCTGTAGACTTCTTCTGCGATCAGTCCTGCACCTTCGGTGTTGGGGTGTACGGTGTCGGGGAAGAGTTGGGGTTTTTCGCTTAGCGGCTGGTAGAGATCGATCGTGTGGAGATTTTTTTCGCGTGCAATTTCCCTTATTTTCGGAACGATCTCATCGTGTACGATCGATCTGCTGATGTCCCAATTGCCTTTTCCGTATACGGGTACCGGCAGGGCTAACCATATCCTCGGTTTTCCGGCGGTTTGTTCGAATGCCTCGATCATGGCGAGGTAGTCCGATGCATATTCGTTTTTGAACGCCCAGTTCTGTGGTTTGCTGTCGTTTGTGCCGAGTTTGATAATGACGACATCGGGTTCGAAGGCGAGTGATTTGTCAAGAGCAGCTTTCCAGTACGGGTTGTCACCTTTTTTAAGCATTGTTGCGCCGCTGACGCCGAAGTTTTCTACCTGCCATTTT
>CAZKYZ010000596.1:0-213 GCA_964557055.1 uncultured Desulfobacterales bacterium | reverse complement strand
GGCTAGTTGTGCTGGGTAGCTGTTCTTTTCTCTGTTTTGTATGCCTGTACCATAAGTGATGCTGTCTCCGACACAGGCAACACGGATTGGGCGTGAAAATTGTGTTACATCAATAGCTCCGTGGTTGGTCGGGGAACTGCATCCGGTGAGGATGATAAGCGGAAGCAAAATCAAAAGGAACGCTAAATTTTTACGTGCCATGGCGTAATCTCC
>CAZKYZ010000595.1:0-2246 GCA_964557055.1 uncultured Desulfobacterales bacterium | reverse complement strand
CTATGCCGTCCTGGCCGCTGTCGGCCTGCTGCAGACCACCTTGCAATACATCTTCTTCTACATCGGGCTTTCCAACACCACCGGTATGAAGGCTTCCATCATCACAGGGGCCGGGTCTTTTTTTCTGGCTCTTTTCTCTCACTGGTGGATCCTGGACGACCGGATGAACGTTCGGAAATCCATGGGGCTCGTCCTCGGTTTTCTCGGCATTGTTCTGGTCAACATCAATGCCGGGCAGTTCGATTTCCATTTTACGGCCACCGGAGAAGGATTTATCCTGCTGGGAACGCTCACCTCCGTTTTCGCCATTCTGGTGGTAAAAAAGAGTGCGGGAAAGCTTTATCCGCCGTTGATGGTGGCCTACTCGCTTACTATTGGTGGCGTTGTCATGCTCTTCATCGCCCTGGCTTTCGAACCGCCTTCCGTAATCCGGTTCACGGGGAAAACAATCGCAATCATGACCTACCTCAGTTTCGTTTCGGCCTTTGCCTTTTCCCTGTGGTACATCCTCGTTAAATACAACCAACTCTCCAAAATAGCCGTATATCGCTTCATGATTCCCGTTTGCGGGACTTTTCTTTCCGCCGCCATTCTGGATACCGAATCACTGAACTGGGTAGCCGTAGCTTCCCTCGCGCTGGTGGCTTCCGGAATGATTCTGACGTCGCTGAATCAAAAACCGAAAAATGAGTTCTTTGCCGGCAAAGTCCGAAAGAACAGAATCGACAGGGGATTGCACCTGAAAAACAGGTGACCGGAAGGAGAAATGTCGGTACTTGTTATTTTTACAGGCAACCACTTGCAATACTTGTGGTTTTCGGCTACTCTCGTTTGAATTCGATCATCACGCCGAATGATCACCGCCCCCCGATATGCTGAAGGAAGAAAAATATGAGCAGGGCCGATTATCCCCCGAAAAGCAGGCGATTGTCCTTCCCGGATGACGAAAAGGTTCACGATTGGCTCCCAATGCTGCTGGAGGCGTATTACATCACAGACAAGGGCATCGCCGAAGGGGTCCGTCTCATGGAAAACAGAGGCAACCGGTTGGCTTGCGCCAAAGGCTGTTCGGCATGCTGCCTTACCCATCGCTCCATTCCGGTCTATCCGCTGGAACTGGTTGGAATTAGCTGGTATGCCACTGAAAAAATAAAGGGCCCGCTACGGGAGGCTCTGAAGAAACGGCTCTGGAGTCATCAAAAAGGAGAACCCTGCATCTTTCTCATCAATGGCGCCTGTTCCATTCATCTCATGCGTCCCATGGCCTGCCGGCAGTTTAACGTCTTCAACAAGGTGTGTGAAGCGGAGGAAGATGCCTACTACACGAGACGGGAAGATGTTCTGACGCCCATCCGGAAATACACCGAAGAAGCCTTTCTGGCCACAATGCCATTTTACGGCATCCAAAAAAAATCCGAACGCAAACGGATCGTCAAAAAAGGCCTCATGCACACCATGGCCAAGGATATGCAGCAACTGAGCTGGGAAAGTCTGGCCTCCAAAATGGTGGAGTATGATCTGAAGTATCATGCCTGACAGGCGACTGGGAAACACCGCCATTGTTTTGCAGCATCGGCTTCCAAAAAATATATTCACTTTCAATTCTCAACTGTTGTCGACATTATTAACCACCTATTTCGAGGTCCGGCATGTTTCAAATCAAGGAAATTCTTCAGTTGGCCATTCAGATGGAAGAAAACGGTGAACGGGTTTACCGCGATGCCATCAGCATGGTCGGTGATCCGGACATTCGCTCGATGTTGGCATGGATCGCGGACGAAGAGGTCGCCCACGCCGATCACTTCAGAGAAATGCTGCAAAAAGCGGATTCAGCGGGCAACACCCCTTTGGAAGATAACCCGGGCGAAGAGCTGTTGAGCGATATCATCCAGGGGGAAAGTCTGTCTTTGAAAGAGGTTGATTTTTCCACCTTCCATCGGGTCGGGGATCTGATGTCGGTATTCATGGAGTTTGAAAACGACGGCATCCTTTTTTATGAACTGTTGAAATCCTTTATCCTTGAAGAAAATGCCAAGGCGGTGGTAGACGAAATCATCGACCAGGAAAAACGTCATCTGGAAAAACTGACGGTTTTCTCGGAAACCGACAGTATGCTGTTTCATGAAACGGCAACCTGAAGCACAGTCCCTCCCCGGAATTCCTGTTTTCTTTTTTTCTGACATTGCACCCGCAGCCGAAGTGCTTATGTTTACCCTAACGTTGCAAAAGTCGGAGAGCTTCAGAGC